>JAEYRF010000218.1 GCA_023409615.1 Bacillota bacterium
CTATTAGGCTGGCCGGAACCGTAAAAGCAAGAAAAGCCGGAAATTTTGCTGTTTCAGACTGGATGGAGATTGAGAAGCAAAGGGGTATCTCCGTTACTTCCAGCGTCATGCAATTTGAATATGACGGCCATTTCATCAATATATTAGACACCCCAGGTCACCAGGATTTCAGTGAAGATACATACAGAACACTGATCGCTGCGGACAGCGCCGTGATGCTCATAGATGGTGCAAAGGGCGTGGAAGCCCAGACAATCAAGCTGTTCCAGGTCTGTAAGATGCGTGGTATACCTATCTTTACATTTGTCAACAAGATGGACAGAGCCAGCAAGGATCCATTTGAATTAATGGAGGAAATTGAACAGGTACTTGGCATACGTTCCTATCCAATGAATTGGCCAATCGGTACAGACGGCGATTTTAAAGGTGTTTACAACAGGGAACTTCAGCAGATTGAGCTTTTTGAAGGTGGAAGGCATGGGCAGACAGAAGTGACTTCCATCAGCGGAAATGTAGATGATCAAGTGTTTACCGATCTTCTTGGTACTCACTATCATGATAAGCTCTGTGAGGATATTGAACTGCTGAACCTCGCAGGAGATGAGTTTTCCACAGAAAAGATCATGACCGGGGAATTGACCCCCATGTTTTTCGGAAGTGCCATGACCAATTTTGGTGTGCAGCCATTTTTAGAGGAATTTATCCGGTTGGCTCCTGCACCTGGGATCCGCAACACCTCAGACACTGAGATTGATCCGAAATCGGAAAACTTCTCAGGCTTCGTATTTAAAATACAAGCAAATATGAACCCGGCACACAGAGACCGGATTGCATTTATACGCATCTGTTCAGGCCGGTTCACCAGAGGTATGTCGGTATACCATATGCAGGCGGGAAAGGAAATCAAGCTAGCCCAGCCTCAGCAATTCATGGCCCAGGATCGTGCCATCGTTGAAGAGGCTTACCCCGGCGATATCATTGGTGTATTTGATCCGGGTATATTCAAGATAGGCGATACATTATGTGAAGGCAATACGCGTTTTAGATTCGAGGGAATACCCATATTCCCGGCAGAGCATTTTGCTCGTATTTCTCCCATGGATTCCATGAAAAGAAAACAGTTTCTAAGAGGAATCACGCAGCTTGCCGAGGAAGGCGCGATTCAAGTCTTCAAGCAACCCGATTCAGGTATGGAAGCTTTGATCATTGGCGCCGTTGGTGTGTTACAATTTGAAGTACTTGAGCACAGATTGAAGCACGAGTATAACGTAGATCTTCGACTTCAGCAATTAGCCTTTAAGTATGCCAGATGGCTGACCTCAGAACCAGAAGATATCAATAGGCTTAACTTGACAAGCTCTACTATAGTCGTTGAAGATAACGAGGGGCGTCCGGTATTCCTCTTTGAAAATGACTGGTCTATCCGCTGGGCATTGGAGCGAAATAAGGGCTTGACCCTTGAGGAAATCGCATCCGTAAAATAGTAAATAAGTGTTTCCATACTAGTTAAAATCATGTATAATAAAGACGATTATGCAAAATAGTGTAAACCAGCTTCACTTTTGTTCAATATGATCAAATAAACGGGGCGGTGATGATATGTCTTCAGCAGTGCATAAAAACGGAAATTATACAATAAAGAGGGACAGTTTCATAGCAGTTGAGGGTTCTGGGGCCGATACTCTGAACCTGCTTTTACAAGGAAATCTCGACGTCTTTATAACCTCATCTAAAAAAGAGTCTCCAGTGACTTTCGAAGATTTGCGGCAAAAAAGCTACCGGCTATTTGATCTGGATCAGAATATATTTATTGGCGCTAACGATATAGTAAGGACCGGGACAAGCAGTCTGACTCTTACAGCATCGACTGATTGCAGCTTATATGCGTATGTTGCAGATAATGCTCAAAACCTGATAGATTTTATCAATTGTCAGAAGGATTATGGCTCCTATGTCCTCAATTCTATTTGTACTCTCATCACCAACTCAGAACAAGCATTCCGAAAGCTCTCACAATACTGCCGTATAATCGAAAGGCTGTACATTAATCTGTGCACATATTATATGGCAATTGCAGATGAATACCATCTGAATCCTCACGAATGCATGATCTCTCAAACAGGTTCGGCAGGGCTGGCCTTGCGCAAAAGCAAAAACATATTGGTTCCTGTTTATTTTAGCAAGCAGTTTATTGAATCGGTAAGTCCGGAAACCATTGATTCTGTTTGTGAAGCGTCGGAGATATGTGAAGAAATCGATTATTATACACACCTCTACAACATACCGGCCGAGTTGAAAAAATCATTCTTTGCTGCAGATCAATATATTACCAGGAAACATATTATTGGTGCCTCCTCCTGTCTGGAAAAAGTACTGGCAAAGCTTCACACAACCATTACACGTCTTGAGGATGCTATTGAACAGTTGTATTCGGAAAATGATGATAACTGCTACCAGCTGTTCCTCAAAGCAGCCTATGCTATGAGGTTAGATGCACTTGACTATACCCCTGCTTTGAGCGCGGCAAACTATATCTGTGATAAGCTCAAAGAGATATCTGCTAATATTGAATTTGAGTATAGACATAACATTGGTATTGACTTTGAATATCTTGAGCATACTCACAAAGACATCATAGCATCTTTGAAATCACCTCAAACCGAAGGCATCGATACTTCTCTGGAATCAATTGAATTATCCGGTTCACACACTCTACCAGAAGAGCTGGTCGACAGCGTATCGACAATATTGAAATATGCTGAAATGCCTGAAGATAAAGAGATAAATTTCATGATGAATCTGACAGCTTTCAGAAATCTGAAGGACCGCCTGTCTGCAGACGAATCGGCCAGAACTATCCGCAGTGCACTGACTGACCTTTATTTTGAAATCTATCAGAAGGTGTACACAAAAGCATATCAGACCAAAAATCAATCAAGACTAATCAAAATGTTCCTTAATTTTGGCTATATGGATGAAAAGCTGTTGGATTATGACCAGACAATGGGTATTTTTAAGCTTGCTGGTGAAAATCACGAGACTGGTATCGCTAACGTTTATTACATGTCTGACTGGCTTGACAAAATATATAGTATGGAAAAGGATCCTTCCATTAACAATTTCGGAAACGATTATTTCGATACATTCCGTGAACTTAAAAAGCAAGGTAAGCTGAGTGATAAGGATAAAGCCGCCTATGAAAGAGATAATGAAGGAAGACTTTCATTTGAAGTCAATCATATGCTGCGCCTCAACCATAGACTGTGCCATGGTCAAATAGCACTTTATTTCCCGATTATTCACAAAGATATGGCTCCATACAAGATGGACCGATCCCTGGTTACTCCCGAGATAATCTGTGAGAAGCTTGGCAAGATACTTAATATCGATTATTCCGCTTTCCACAGAGAAATACATTACAGATCTCCTTCTGAAAATATTGAAAAGGAAATCGTTATGATGCAGGTAATTCCTGACTTCATACTCGTTCCTGTCTACGGCATCCGCGCAATGATGTGGCAGGAAATCACCGGCAGGCGGAGGAACACTCCCGGCAGGCTTATTCTCCCTGTATTTACCGATGAGAATCTTGATGATATGCTTCTGCGACTGGTAGGTAATTTCAGATGGGAGCTCTGTCGGGTCATGATGGGTTCAGCTTGGAACAATATAGCTCAAAGCTCCCTAACATCTGAATATGCAGATTATATTCAATTTTACAAGAAAAACCGGGATCTCTCTGAAGAAGCTAAAGAGCGGGTTAAATCATTAACAACAAAGTATAACAATAGGCTGCGTGATATTTTTACATCAGATTATGAGATGTGGATTAATAACGAATCAAAAGGAAATCCACGTATGAATAAGGTCGCAAGAAGCATATTCTTTAAATTCTGTCCGTTCTCAAAGGAAATAAGGGATCATTTGGAAAGGCAACCGATTTATACCGACTTTATTAACATTACGAAGAATCAGAGAACTAAGATTGTCAGAGAGCTTGATAATCGCTATAAGCGCTACATTAAGGCTAATGAAGCGCTGAATCCTGTGCTGCAGAGTAACCTTGAGTTTTACAGAGATACATAAAAGCCCTTTATCTGGCCTTGGACATCATATAGATAAATCTGTCTTTTTGTTTTCCCAGAAATTCTTCAAAGGAATATTTGGTAGCAACATCGTAATTGGTGAGCTTCAGGCCATATTCAGAGCACTCGCCCAGGCTGTTTTTCCAGATAACCTGCCCGCTAAAGTAAAACATGTTCCTATCAGTGATAAGATCAATATCAATCAGTTCTTCCTCGTCAAGCTCGGCTTGTGATACCACTCCCATACCATATAAACTGATGTCTCTAACCGCCAGCTGGATCCGTTTGCTTGAAAATCTTCTGCGGGCACTGACAGCCAGCGATACAGCATACCTCTTAAATACACGCCGTTCCTCGTATACTTCTTTTTCACGCAGCTTTAAAATAACCATGCTTTGAAGCTTGTCAATTCCTGTAACATCCGCCGCTGAGATCTCAAGGTCATTACTGCTATTGACCATAAGAACTACCGGATCATGTAATTGAAACATATCAACCTTTCCCGATAAGGGAGTAAGCTTGAGTATACGTTCGGAACACTCATTCACCTTACACTTCAAAAGATAATCAATGCTATAGATGCTAAGTAGTATTTCTTCCTGTGGCGAAAAACCCATGATGCCCCCTATAAATAATTGTTACATTAGCAAAAGAGTGAATCGGTTCATGAACTGAAAATCTATCTCTAGTTCTATCTTTATATCTATCTACAGCTGCAGATTCATCTATAATTAACTGCTCCACGAATATATTTTATCAAAGATAGCGGTGTTATTCAATCCTTCCATCACAATTGATAGTATCGAAAAATCAGCATACCGACTATAGTTTATCTGCTCAGGGACATCGATTTTATCATTGTTGACCTTGCTGTTTACATCGGGTTCTTTCCCTTTAGCCATCTTTACAGCTGTTTCAACAGCCACTTTAACAAGTTCTCTTGTATCTTTGTATACTGTCATACCCTGTGTGCCTTCGGTGATACGTCTTGCTGCTGCGAGGCCAGCATCTTGGCCAGTTATTGGCACTTCGTATATTAATGATTTTATTTATTTATGGCCATTGAGATTTTGGCACATTGAGGTAAACATCCTCCAGTCTATGAAAGCCGTCCTTAATTACTGTGTCGTTTAAATTCTGTTTCGTTACTGCAACAGGCTGTATCATGAAATAAGGGACCTCATACTTACCATCATTTATAACGCTATTGGCTTCAACTTCTTCGCCTCTAGCCATTTTTATGGTAACTTCTGCAGCAGCCTTGGCTATCTCGTCAATCGGCTTATATACCGTAACCAATTGCGTCCCTTCCGCGACTCTCTGACAGCCGGAAACGTCAGCATCATGCCCCGCAACTTCCACCTTTCCTGCAAGCCTTTGTTCAGCAAGAGCTTCAACCACTGCTCCTGCAAGACTGTCATTTGCAGCTATCACAGCATCGATTTGCTGTCCGGATTGAAGCACTTTTTCAATACAATTGAAAGCGTCCTCATGCTTCCAGTCCTCTGCCCAAACCTCACTGACAACATTGATCGAACCTGTTCCTGTTCGCTCATTAAGAATATTCCAATAGCCTTGGTTAAACATATAGCTGTTATAATCCGTTTTTGCACCATTAATTATGACATAGTTACCTTCCGGTACTTCTTTCAATAGATGTTGAGCCATAATTTCTCCAACCTTTACATTATCAAAAGAAATATACATATCTACATTTGAATTTCTTATCAGGCGGTCGTAAGAAATCACTTTTATACCCGCCTTCTTTGCTGCTTGAACTGCAACGCTGGACTTTTCGGCATCATGTGGTACAATCACCAGAATGTCGATATCCTGTTCGAGAAGATATCTGACCTGATCAATCTGATCTTCGCTGTTGTTATTGGCAGTTTGAACTATAACTTCTGCTCCCATTTCCCTGGCTCTGGCAACAAAAATGTCCCTATCCCTTTGCCATCGTTCCTCTTGCAGCGTTGCCATAGAAAATCCGATTTTTATTCCTGTGTCGCTCGTTGTCGCAGTCATTAAATCAGTGCTTTTCTCAGAAGATGAACATGCTGAAAAAGTGAAAAAGCAAATAGCAATAACTAACAATAACTTTCGCATATGACACCTTCCTTAATTTGCATTATCCCAAAACGCGTTCTTAATCCTGCCTGTATTCATTTTCCGGCATTGCTTCCTTGTAATCTGTAGGGGTAACCCCTACAATTCTTTTAAATATCCTGCTGAAGTAATTCGGGTCGCCATATCCAATCTCAAAACATATTTCTTTTATGCTCAGATTGTTCTCCGATAAAAGCTCCTTTGATTTTTGAATCCTTAGTGAGGTAATGTAATCAATAAAGTTTTCTCCCACCTCATCCTTGAAGAGTTTACTAAAGTAATGAGGGCTGATATTCACTTCCCTTGCAATATCTTCTAATGTAATTTCATTTTTATAGTTTTCCTTTATATACTTCATTGCTTTAAGGATGAGGCTGCTGTTTACTCTCTTCTCCCTCATATCACTTATGCCCTTTGAAACATGTTCAATTCTTTCTCTGCACCACACCTTGAGTTCTACCGGGTCTTCTATGCTTAGAAAATCCTCAATATAGTCACCCTTTTTAAAATATATCTCATCCTCAATCTTGCTGTTGTATCCTATTCGGCGTATCAAAACAATAAGCTCCAGAAGTCTCTTCCTAATGGTACGAAGAGATGATGGATACTCCTTTAGCAACCAGTCGTAAATCTGACCAAATATTTGCATGCAAGCATCCGTCTCTCCTGCTGCCGCCTTATCCAGCAACAACTTTTCCTTTGCACATGGATACTCTGATGATGAACCTGCTTCGACCGGAACATCCATGATATGCATAACACCACTGCCCGCCAGAAATTTGGCAGCCCTAAGGGATTCTTCATATGACTTGGAGATATCCTCCATGGTACAATATGTCCTTCCGATTCCTATGGATATATCAACATCCACTTTATCTGCCAGTGAATCGTAAATAAATTTAGCAATATTTATGGTTTCAAGCTTCAAAGCATATTCATCTTCCTTCATGGACACCGGTAAAAAAACAAATATTCTGTTCATCATCAAAGGTCCTATGAGGCACTTGCACTTTCCTTTAAAAACGTCCCTTAAGTATCTGTAGAAGGTTTGGCTCTTGAAACTAAGACTTGCCTTGTTTACAATATTACCCTCATTTTTAGTCTCTCCGAATTTAACTGTAATGATATACCCACACTCTTCATTTAATTCAAGGATCTCCCTGTAACTGTCAATCTCTTTGCTGTGCTCATCAGAAAACAACATCGAGTAAATAAATCCATTTTCAAGAATGGGTAGTACACTTTCCAGCCGCTCCTTCAGTTCCAGTTCTCTTTTCCATTTCTCTCTGTTGCTGCTTATGAGTTCAATGCATTTCCTTACAGTACTTACTATCTTTTCTCGATTCACCGGCTTAAGCAGGTATTCCACGACCTCAAGTTTAACAGCTTCCTTGGCGAAATCAAACTGGTCATAGGCTGTTAAAATTACAAACATGACATTGTTCAACCTGGATCTTATTTCCTTTATAGCCTCAATACCATTTATTCCTGGCATCTTTATGTCCATGAAAATAATATCGGGCTTTAAGGTTTCCGCCTTTTCAATAGCTTCACGTCCGGATCTCGCTGTCCCGGCAACGACTACATCGGAAAAATTTTTTTCAATGATGAACTTGATTGAATCAAGTACTATCTGTTCATCGTCGGCAATAAGTAATCTATACATACATACCTCAGCTTTCCTTAACCGGTATTCTTACAAATACGCTCGTTCCTTCACCCGGAGCACTGGTTATATTTATGACATCTTCCATATTGAAAAAAAGCTTCAAGCGGCTGATTACATTATTTATACCTATGCCCGTGGTGTGTCCTGATTTCGGATGATCTAGTGCCGCCGAGCCTGTTTCAGTATTGTCCTGGAGAAGCTTATCTATTGCTGCCCTGTCCATACCCTTTCCATTATCACCTACAATGATCTCTGCCATCTCTCCAACCTTCCTCACAGTAAGCGAAATCGCACCTCCAGCCTCGTTGTCACTAATTCCATGAATATAAGCGTTTTCCACCAAAGGCTGCAGAATCATGCAAGGCATTCTGATGTCCAGTATGGTTTCATCAATATCCTTTGAATACTCAATTCTATCAGTAAACCTTGACTTCAATATATAAATGTAGGTATCAATATTATTTATTTCCTCTCCCAGGGTTATTGGCTTGTCAAGCTTTTTAAGGTTATATCTGAAGAGGTTTGCTACATTTTCAATAAACTCACATGTTCTATCAGCGCCTTCAAGCATCGCAATCTGAGCACCTGCATTCAAAGTATTGAAAATGAAATGGGGGTTGATCTGAGACTGAAGGGCAGCAAGCTCTGCTTCCTTTAAATGGGCTTTCATACTCAGGTTCTGCATTTCCTGCTCCTTAAGCTGTCCCTCTAACTCCGCCTTCTCCCTGATCTGGCCTATATACAGCTTGATGCTTGATGTCATCCTGTTAAATGCATCTGCCATAACACTTATTTCGTCATCAGTATCAACATATACCTGCTTCACATCAAAATTTCCTCTTGAAATCTCATCAGCTGAGTGAGAAAGGGTAATTATGGGTTTCGTGATTTTGTAAGTAAACCATATTATCAGCAAAATATTAAGTATTACAACACCAACTATCATACCAATATTCAACATCTGAATGAAGTTAAGCCTGCCTGCCACAATCAGATACCTGGATGTGTTTTCCTGCAGAAGCCTGTTATTAAGCCTATTAATGTAAATGCTTATGTATCCGAAAACTTTACTTGCCTCATTGTAATGTGCAATGTATTCATTGATATCCCTTCCCCTTTTTGACTGAACCGCTTCATCAGCCTCACTCAGATATGTAACAATCATATTGCGTATATCTTTGAGCAGCAAACCACTTTCTGTATTGGGAATTTCATTTGTAATCCCGTCAATTTTCTCTTGCAGTTCAGTCACATTACTCAGGTACTGTCGAAGGCTGTCTGAGTGCTTTGTAACCAAAAAGCTCTCCAAGTGCTGCTCAACACTGTTTACATTGCTATAAAGCTCATTGAGCTCTACGTTACTCATAAACATTGTATTCATCTTGTCCATTAGCATACGAGCATTGTAATAAGTATACAAGCTCGTTATGGCCATGATGAATGTAATAAGCATAAAATACATCAGCAATTTTTTTCGTATTTTATTGTTGCCGGTAAAGCCCTTGAAAATTTTAATCATTCAACGACTCCTGCTCATTTTCTATTTCACTTTTCTTCAAGAATTCGTCAAGGTTGCTTTTTGTAACTCCATACACCCCTGTGTCAACATATGAGGATGTTGTTTTCTTCTTTTTTATCTCAACAAGAGATTTTATGCTTTCATACCCCATGTTCACCGGGTCACTTGCTACAGTTCCGTATATTACTTCCTTTTCTATATAACGCCATATTTCCGGTAAATCTCCATACCCTACTATAGATATTTGTCCTACCCTGTTCAGGTCTACTACTACCTGGGCGGCTCCCACAGTATCTTTTGCATTGGTACAGAATATAGCATTAATTTCGGGGTAGTTGTTTATTATTTCGTTTGTGATTTCACCCGCACTGAAAATACCCATACTTGACATCCTGATTTCCTTAATGTCAATATCGTTCTGCAAGTCTTCTACAGCACCCTTGAGTCCTGTGATTATCAAGTTCTGGGAAACATGGCCCTCTTCATCTCTATAGCTGTTGAGGATAACAGCCACGTTAGCCTTACCCCCTGTTGCTTCTGTGATAAGTCTTCCGGCAACAGAGCCTATCTGAAAACTATTTGTTCCAATAAAAGAAAGTCTCTTGCTCTTTTTTGCATCACTGTCAATAGTAATAACAGGTATATCCATGGCTGCGGCTTTATCTATAATAGGAGTAAAGATCCCCTCATTAAGTACATGAGTGGCTATTCCATCAACCTTAGACGCAATAGCTATATCCAGATATTGCAGTTCCTCATCTATGTTCGTAAATCTCGGGCCGTTAAATTCAACTGCTGCCCCAAATTCTTTAGCCGCCTCGAAGGCTCCTTTTTTAACTGATTGCCAAAAGGGATCATCGGTACTCTGAGCTATTAATACGAAGTGATATTCGGGTTTTTTGGCGCTTTCTGTTATTTTGGAGCTGTCATTCAGATTATTCAAACCACTATCAATGATATAAAACCATGAAAAAGAAAGTATGAAACCAAATGCTAGTATTATAAAAATTATAGCGGCAGTATAGAATCTTTTCATTAGGACCTCACCCATGCAACATCTTATAGCCTTAATCTTTATAGTTATTGTACCATATTTTCCATATTAGTAGCATAAAAAAAAGACAACCTGCACAAAACATTACTAAAGTGCGGCCGTCTTTTACTTTGTAAAACTATTCAATTTCCAATAACATCTAGCCAAGCCTGGATTTAGATTTCGAGTACATGTCAAACGCAACGGCAAGCAGCACGACCATGCCTTTTGCGACAGACTGCAAAAAGACATTCAAACCTATAATTGACATGCCGTTATTCATAACGCCCATAATAAGAGCGCCCACGACAGCTCCCCATATTGTACCTACGCCACCGTATGCAGAAGCACCTCCGATAAAACAAGCACCTATGGCGTCAAGCTCAAAGTTCGCTCCGACATTAGGCGAGGCAGCCATCATTCTACCTGCAGTTACTACAGCTGCGACCCCGGATAAAAGACCCATGTTCGAATACACAAGGAACATCATTTTTTTGGTGTTGACACCAGAAAGCTCTGCAGCTTTAATATTTCCTCCCATGGCGTAAATATGGCGTCCAGGTATAGTCTTGGTCGCTATGAACGTATAGATTGCGTATAACGCGGCCAGTAAAATCAACATTATGGGCAAGCCTTCATCCATCGCCAGCCAGTAAGTGAAAATATTTATAACAATAAAAAACGAAATTGCTTTTGTGATAACTGACTTTAAAGATGCAACTTCATATCCACGCGATTGCTTGCTTTTCCTGTTAAAAATAAGAACCAGCACGTAAATGATGGATAATGCAATCCCTACGATAAGCATCGTTACATTTAGAAACTCCGGCTTATTCTGCAACTGCAGCAAATCGCCGATGTGTAAAAAATCCGGGACGGTATTTGGAGCGATGTCGGGAACCGAACCCGTTCCGATAGTAATGTACAAACCGGAAAGTGGTAAGGTCTTACCATTCAGAATAATATTGTTGATCCCTCGGAAAACCATCATACCTGCCAGTGTTGTGATAAATGGCGGCACTTTGACATACGCTATCCAAAAGCCCTGCCATATGCCTGCCAAAAGGCCGGTCATAATGCTTATGATTATAGCCAGCCAGGAGGGTAGACCAATTGTTGTTGCCAACAGGCCAGACATGGCGCTTACCAGGGCGACCAGCGCACCAACCGAAAGGTCAACGTTACCACCTGTCAATATACAAAACATCATTCCTATGGCGAGTATCAGAACATATGCGTTCTGGCGCACCAGCATCTGCACGTTTCTTGGCCAGATAAGCTTACCGCCGGTTACGACCCCGAAAAAGATCACAATAACAACCAGGGCAAAAGCCATCCCGTATTGCCGCAAGTTACGGTTCATAAATTCCTTAACGCTGTTCATATAAATTCCCCCTATCGCCCTGCTGAACTTTTAATTATTGTAGACATGATATCTTCTTGTGTCGCTTCGCTCGTCTGCATTTCACCGACAACACGTCCCTCATTGATTATGTACAAGCGGTCGGTAACTCCTAATATCTCAGGTAACTCCGAAGAGATCATGATGACGCATTTACCGGCCTGCGCCAACTGTATGATTATCTTGTATATCTCATACTTCGCGCCAACGTCGATTCCCCTAGTAGGCTCGTCAAGTATCAGCACATCGGGAGAGGCAAATATCCATTTACTGAGTACTACCTTCTGCTGGTTTCCTCCCGAAAGATTGCCCGCTTTCTGAAACACACTTGACGACTTTATGTTGAACCGCTCTTTATAATCCTTTCCGATTACGATTTCTTCATCTTCGTCTATGACGAAACCTCTTGTAATCGCCTTCAAATTGGCCAGAGTAATGTTCCTTTTAATGTCCTGTATATGCACCAAGCCCGCCGTCTTTCTGTCTTCGGTAACATAAGCTATTCCGTTGTCTATTGCCTGACTGATATTATTCAGAGTAATCTCCTTGCCATCCTTGATAAGCGACCCGCTTATCTTTTTACCGTATGCTTTTCCGAACACGCTCATTGCAATCTCTGTTCTTCCTGCGCCCATGAGGCCGGCGAGTCCAACTATTTCGCCTTTTTTAAAGGACATGTTGACATTGTTAATAACGACCCTTTCCTCATCCAGAGGATCATGCACTACCCAGTCTTTTATTTCGAAACCTATCTCACCGGCATTTACCGAATGCTTCGGGAAACGGTCCGTAAGCTCGCGGCCTACCATCCCCTTAATTATCCGGCCTTCGCTGATATGTACGGAGTTGTCCAGAGTTTCTATCGTCTTTCCATCCCGCAGAACGGTAATATTATTCGCGATCTTTATGACTTCATGGATCTTATGAGAAATCATTATGCACGTCAAACCATGCTCTTTATTAAGCGTCTGTAAAAGATCGAGAAGGTGATTAGAATCTTCGTCATTAAGAGCTGCTGTTGGCTCATCTAATATGAGTAGTTCGCAGTTTTTCGACAGCGCCTTTGCTATCTCGACAAGCTGCTGTTTACCAACGCCTATATTTTTTATCTGCGTTGTAAACTTTTCATTAAGGCCGACTTCTTTCATTAGCGCGATAGCTTTGCTATTGGTTTCATCCCAGTCTATTACACCGTTCTTCGTTCTTTCATTTCCTAAAAAAATATTCTCTGCGATTGTCATGAAAGGACTGAGTGCCAGTTCCTGATGGATTATAGCTATCCCGGCTGCCTCGCTATCGCGTATATTTCTAAATCTGCATTCGGCCCCCTTATAAATTATGTCACCACTATATGAACCGTAAGCATATATACCGCTTAGAACGTTCATCAATGTAGATTTGCCGGCCCCATTTTCCCCAACCAGAGCATGAATCTCGCCCTTTTTTACTTTAAAATTAACATTGCTCAGAGCGGTGACGCCAGGGAACTCTTTGGTTATGTTTTCCATTTCAAGGATATATTCCGACATTTGTCTGCTCCTTTATATTGCATCGGTTTATATTGGAAATATTTCAGGAATTTCCTTACCTTTGCAGTTTCAACGAGGCGGCCACTGCCTCGCTATAACAAAAGCTTAAGTTGTCTGTCTCCGAAGAAAATCTCGGGGGCATCGAGCCCCACTCGATTATGGTCAGATTCCGCTGTGGCGGAATGACTATAATCAAAAATGGCGGCAGCTATGCTGCCGCCATTTCTGTAGTCAATAAACTTACTGTGCGTCCGGTATATCTGCTAACTCATAGTACTTGCTGTCAACGAGCAATTCTTTCCAGTTATCCTTGTTTGCAAACTTAATCTCACAGTTGAGTGAAGGAACTTTAATCACTCCGTTGTCATATTCGGCATTAACCGGGACTTTCTGCCCTGCAAGTAACGCATCTGTCATAGCGATAACTTGGTCAGCAAGAACCCTGGTATCCTTGAAAATTGACATCGACTGTTCGCCGCGGATGATCTGGCCTACATTGATCTTGTCACAGTCCTGGCCTGTGATTACCGGGAATGGCTTGTCTCCCGAGCCATATCCGGCTGACTTCAAGGAAGCTACGATACCCTGTGCAAGGCTATCATTTGGTGAGAGAACTACGTCGATATTTTCATCTGCATAATAAGCAGTCAGAAGGTTATCCATCCTGTCCTGAGCTCCCTTTGACTCCCAGTTTGTAATAGCAATCTGGTCCGGGAATTTAGTCTGAGTTGATTTAACAACAAGCACGCCGCTGTCTATGTATTTCTGCAGAACATCCATTGCGCCTTTGTTAAACAATCCTGCGTTATTGTCGCCGGGGTCACCGCCGAAGCATTCCATCGAGAATGGGCCCTTTTCGCCTTCTTTAAGTTTAAGAGCGCTTTCGATGAACTCTCCCTGCATCTTGCCAACACCATAATTGTCAAATGTTGCATAATAGTCACATTTGTCGGTATTAGTGATCAGCCTGTCATATGCTATTACAGGTATCTTTGCTTTTTTAGCCTGCTCAAGAACTCCACCCAATGCACCGCCATCGATTGAAGCGATAACAAGAACATTAACTCCCTGGGTAATCTGGTTCTCAATCTGACTATTCTGGACATCCTGCTTGTTGTCAGCATATTGAAGATCTACTTTGTATCCTTTTGCTTCAAGAGCGGCCTTAACATTTGCGCCGTCCTCATTCCATCTCTGGAGTGATTTCGTCGGCATTGTAACTCCAACAAGTTTAGCCGATCCCTTGCCTGGTCCAGCACAGCCAACAATCAGGGTTGACAGTATAGCCAGCACTAACATGAACACGATTGACCTCTTTAACATAGTGATCCCTCCAATTATTTAATATATATATATTATTTCTTATTCTGGAAATCACAAATGGAGAAAATTATCGTATATAGGTAAATTATTATCATTAGGAGTAATCGAAAATTATATCTGGAAAATATCAATGTTAAAATAATCCTGTAAGTGTTACAACCTATCGCTTGATCACTTCTATATCAACATAACAAACTTTATACGGTAACTTTAAATAGCTTGTAATATATTATTTTATTTGGTAGAATATAGAAAAATATCAAATTTCTGTGGAGTTACCTCTTGCAGAATAGAAAGCGAGTTAAAAAATGAAGCATATTGATTACAAAGGCATGAGCTTGTTACAAATGGCAACCTGTATTGCGTTGATGGATCTAGAAGTATTACAAAAGCCGCCGCCGTTCTGAACTTCTCTCAAACAGCTTTCTCAAAGATAGCGATTCGAATTGATGATGAGCTTATAAATACAACTACTTTCAATGAAAAAAAATGGAGGAAAAACAATGAATAAAAGAATTTTAGCACTGCTAATGGTCGTTTTCCTATGCCTGAGTCTGCTGCCTACAGTTGTTTTCGCGGCAACTGGCGACACCGTACTGGCATTCACATCTGACACGCACAACGGTTCCAGCAATGCATCTGCCAACAGACTTGATAGTTGGATTGACAATGTGCAACTTGCCAAGGGCGAAATCGATTACATGGGCTTTTGCGGCGATATAGGCAGTAGCTATGCCGCTACGGAAGTTGACTACTGGAAATACGTGAAGGACGTAATAGACGTTGTTTCCGAAGAGGGGATTGAGGGCGCCTACACGACCGGCAACCATGAATTTATAAACGGAAATTTTTCAACGACATCAAACACGACCAAAACCAATTATACGGTTGATGCCGAAGCCAGGAATGGGGACAACTATCGTATTTATTGCCTGGGAAGCAATAGTTCGAACCAGACTTATTCACAGGATCAGGTCACAAAGCTGAGTAATTATCTCGCTGGGGTCGATGACGACAAACCCATCTTTGTTCTGACCCATTTCCCGCTGCATAGCTACAGCAGCAGAACAACAACTAACGCGGATAAAGTGATTCAAGCGCTAAACACCGCAGTGAACAGCGGCAAAAAGATTGTTTTTCTGTGGGGGCACAACCACACCGAATCCGATCCCAGCTATGATCAAATTTTACAGCCCGGAAGCAGCATCAAGTTCAAGCAGTCCAACGACACGTCAACTATTCAGTTTCATTATGCTGCGGCCGGCTGTATGAGTGACAGCGATTACAGTACTGGCAGTGGAAGCGTCGATGGCAAGGGGCTCGTTGTGACCGTTTCCTCCAGCGATGAACTGCAATTCACCTACTATGATAAAAACGGCAGCGCCATCGGCGTTTCCGACGGGGACGATGAAAGCGGCAGCACCTACACCAGGGTGGACACACCTGAAGCAGGAAAGCAGTACTTAATCGTGGCGCAGGATGGCAGTAACTATTATGGCCTTACATCTGTTCCAAACACCGGCTATACGAACAATAGTAACTATTCATATAGCGGCTTCGATGGTACGGCAGTTACTGTTACAAATAATAAGGTCACCAGTGCTGTCAGCGATGATATGATTTGGAAGCTCGAAGCCGGCAGCGGCTCAAATTTCCTTATTAAGAACGTAAAGAACGGCAATTATCTGTGTGCTACATATAGCAGCACCGGCAATATGGGCGGCGCACTGAAGCTTGCCGGAAGCGGTGAGGGCTGGACATATTCCTCGTCTTCTCCAAAGCTTGTACATTCGACAACGAGTAAGCACCTGACATATGAGAAACCGGGCGATGTGAGCGGCTCTATCAAATCAGGAAGCGCAAACCTGTTCACCATTCGTTCCAGTGGAGATAATGTCTACTTCTATGAAGTTGCAACAGCAGCTAACAATTATACTGTCAACGTGAATAGAGGTACTGGAGGCGGAAAGTTTGCTGAGGGTGCAACTGTCAGCATTACAGCAGACTCCCCTGATACAGGCTATATTTTTGACAAGTGGATATCAGATGATGTGACATTCGCAGATGGAAATAGTTCCAGCACAACTTTTACTATGCCGGCTAAGACTGTCACTGTTACAGCGACCTATAAAGAAGCACCGCAGGCAACATTAATCAGTATCGCAATAAAAACCCCAGCAACGAAGTTAGTCTACAAAGTAGGAGAAACACTCGATATCACTGGATTAGTGATTGAAGGAACCTACAGTGATGCAACTATAAAAACTGAAACAATAACAACAGCAAACATAACTGGTTTTGACAGTTCATCAGCAATAGCGAGTCAGACTCTGACAGTAACAGTTGATGGAAAGACAACTACCTACGCTGTAGAAATCAAAGCAGATAGTGGAAGCAGCGGCGGAAGTGGTGGAAGTGGTGGAAGCAGCGGAAGCAGCGGAAGCAGCGGAAGCAGCGGTTCCTCCCCTGTTGTAGATATTCCGGAAGATGATGTTCCGGCAGGACCAGCCGATCCAAGCAATGAGAAGATTCTCTTTGATGACGTACCAGAAAACAGTTGGTATTATAATGCGGTTCAGTATGTTGCCGGGAGGGGTTTATTAAATGGTGTATCTGATCACCGGTTCGAACCGAAAAAAGCTTTGACGAGAGGAATGTTGGTAACTATGCTATGGAGGCTTGAAGATGAGCCGGAAGTAATAACTCCTATCTTGTTTACGGATATAGATGCCGGAACCTGGTACGCCAATGCTGTTAACTGGGCACATGTAAATGGCATAGTAAAGGGTTATGACGCAGATACATTCGGACCAAACGACCCGGTAACGCGTGAGCAGATGGCTACGATCTTTTGCAGGTATGCAAGCTATAAGGGTTATGATGTAACTTCAACGGATGATTTAGCTAAATTCAATGACTCAGATGAGATATCTTCATGGGCATTGACAGCAGTAAAATGGGCGGTAGCTGAGGGACTTATTACAGGTGTAAGTGAAACAAGTATTGACCCTGTTGGAAATACCAGCCGTGCACAGGCTGCTGCAATTCTTATGAGATTTATTGAAGGAAATGAAACAGACTTAATTAATTAATTAATTAATCCAAATTTTACAAAATATCTCCCACGCATGCAAGAGAAATGACGGCCTTCAGGAATTGCCCTGAAGGCCTTTTCTCCAATTCACGGCATACGCGTTGATTATTGGATAATAGCTATCGTTTGAGCAATTAATACTCAATAAACTTATCACCGGCTACACCACAAATACTGCACTTATCTGGTCGGAATTTTTCAATGTTTCCACAGACAGGGCAAAGGTAATAAAAGATTTCATCTGTATTATCAAGGTTCTCCAATGAGTCTTTATAAAGCTTAGCATGAACCTCTTCTGCTTTCATTGCAAATGTAAATGACATAGCTGCAGACTTATTACCTTCAGCTTCTGCTTGTTTTACGAAAGGAGGGTACATATCTTTATATTCATAGGTTTCGCCTTTAATCCCATCCTTCAAATTATCTGTTGTGGAACCGATTTTACCTGCAACCTCAAAATGCTTTAGGGCATGTAATGTCTCAGCATCTGCTGCTGCTCTAAAAAGTTTCGCTGCATTGAGCTTTCCTTCTTTTTCAGCTTTCCTGGCATATGCTGTATACTTTCTGTTTGCCTCGGCTTCTCCCGCAAATGCCGCCATCAGATTCTTTAGTGTCTTATTTTCACTCATCTTTTCATCCTCCTTATTCTTATCAAATGATGTTATTAGCCTTTCTACAGTATCCTTGGGGAATCCTTCTGCTTGCTTGCTGTCAAGCAAAGAACGCAGAAAATCTTGTACATTATCACTTTGTGGAAGCATGTATCCTGCTTCACGAATGATGTCCTCCGTCATGATATGATTGGATTTTTCAATAGCAGCAGCCAGCTTTCCGTGCAGTCCGGCAGCAATATTCTCTTGCTGTGACTTACTGCGCAAAAGCGCTTTCAATGCACCTAAAACTGCATCGTTTTTTTGCTGCTGCGGAGGATATTCAAAAGGAACCATTGAAATTGCTCTTGAAGGACAGGCGTCTGCACAATCGCCGCAGCCAATACATTTTTCAACATCGATAATACTGTTTTCGGTGTCAGTCGCTCCTGTAGGGCAAACATACAGGCATAAACAGTCTTTGGTGCACAAGCGTATATTTCTTACTGCATATTTCTTAGCCACTATAATTACCTCCCTTCAACCTTTTCGAATTTCCAATTCGGAACCTTGCAAACAGGGCAAACCTCCGGCAGCTTATCGCCTATGTAAACAAATCCGCAGATAGTACAAACATAAACCCCGGTGTTTTCCAGCATGGCATCTCCCTCCTTCTTATATCGTGTCAAGAGAGATTTTAAGATACGAGTAACCTTCTCACTCCATACCAAAGCACGCAGTGCGCCCCGATCTTTAGCATCAGATGCTATAGCATTAGCATTTGGTATATTCAGCTTAAGATCTTTTTCAATAAGGTCAAGCAGCTTATCGAAATCCAGATTTTCGGCGGGTGTCGCAGTTGATTTAAAATAATCAGCCAGTTTTTTAAATAGTGTTGCTTCTTCCTGCTTATACTGCTTTTCACAGCCACGGGCAAGATTTGTACAAAGCGCACTAAGTTCCTGCGGAGAAAGTTCCTGCATGTCCGAAGGCATGTCCATTACTGGTTTTGGCTTCTCCTCATCAGCTGTAGCAGGTCCACCCTGTTTCTCAAATTCTGATTTCTCCGCACCACAGATTGGGCAAACCCAATCATCCGGCAGATCTTCCCACTTTGTGCCCGGTGCAATGCCTGCCTCAGGTATTCCGTTTGCCTCATCGTAGACAAATCCACAAACGGTACATACGTATTTTGCCATTTTCTAACCCCCTTCATATATAATTTATTGTTTTTACGGCTAATAGCCTAACCTCCACATTCGTCATGGTGTTGATGATCGTGACAAACAGAACCTGTTGATTTTAGAGAGCCTTGTAAATATGCTTCAACCGCAGCTTTAGCATTTCCGCTCGCCCCAATTATCACCTCTATGTCTTTTTCATTGAAGATATCAATAGCGCCGCCGCCCATTCCTCCTGATATAATAACATTCACACCCATATCATTCAGGAAGTTAGGAAGGAAGCCGGGCCTATGCCCTGGATTAGGTATAGACTCACTTTTTACTATCTGATTGTCTTCGACTTCAAAAATATTGAAGTTTACGCAATGCCCAAAATGTTCCGTTACCATTTCATTTTCACTTGCTACTGCAATTTTAATCATGGTTTTCTCCTCCTTTTTTTGCTTAAAATATATTCATCAAGTATCCTTGCTGCTTGTTCAACAATTTCTGTACAAGGACGCTTTTTATAATAATTTTCATTTCTGGTCTCTGGTATAGGATTATCATGCTTTATTGAAATGCCTAACAGTTCCCTGCATATGATTGAACCGTTTTCTTTTTCAAATTGCTTCGCTAAATCCTGAATGAGCCTGTAATGTTCTGTTTTTGCTCTTTTGTCAGACGCATCTGTGTAACCATATTTCATGCCGACAACCATAAACATACCTGTCACTGCTCCGCATACTTCCCGCAATCTGCCCATTCCGCCACCAAAAGAAGATGCAATTTTTAACGCCGTATCATTAGTCAGTCCTGTTTCATCACAAAAAGCAGCAAAAACAGATTGAGAACAATTGTAGCCTTTTTCAAACAATTCTCCTGCCAAATCTGAATGTCCACTCATTTATTATTATCCTCAATGCTTTCCTCCAATATTTTTGTCACAGGCTCAAGCCAATTGCCATCAAAAAGCTCTATCGTACCCCTATCACAAGCTGCAGATATTTTCGAGTCAATGGGAAGCTTTGCAAGAACCTTAAGATTATGTTTTTCAGCTATTTCTTCTATATGGCTGTCGCCGAAAATCTTGTGTTCCTTGCCACAATCTGAGCATTTAAAATACGACATATTTTCTACTAAGCCAATGATGGGGATATTCATCATTTCTGCCATCTTGACTGCTTTTGACACAATCATTGATACCAATTCTTGAGGCGAAGTTACAACAATAATCCCATCAACAGCAATGGATTGAAATACTGTAAGGGGAACATCACCAGTGCCCGGTGGCATATCGATGAACATAAAATCCACATCGCTCCAGATAACATCTGTCCAGAACTGCTTAACCGTATTGCCAATTATAGGTCCTCTCCACACAACAGGATCAGTATCATTCTCTAATAGCAAATTAACTGACATGATATCAATACCTGTCTTGCTCTTAACAGGGAATAAGCCAAATTCACTTCCTGTGGCTTTTTCTCTAATACCAAATGCCTTAGGAATAGAAGGTCCGGTTACATCTGCGTCCAGAATAGCGGTATGATAACTCATTCTATTCATGGTAACTGCAAGCATGGAGGTTACCAGTGACTTGCCAACTCCTCCTTTGCCGCTGACAACACCTATAACCTTTTTTATACTGCTCATTTCATGTGGTTTCTCGGAGAAATCATTTTTCTTTTCCTTTCTTTCTGTACAGTCCTCCGAGCAACTGCTACAGCTTTGATTGCAATTTTCGCTCATAATCTTAGCTCCTTTGTTTTATATTGGTATTACGAAACAACATGGCTTTTCCATAATAATGTCTTATCGATTAATGTTTTGATAATCATGACCTCAGCCCACCACCTTCTTCAAACAACAGTTCCATTGTCGTGTTATAAATTGCTTTCACTGCTGCACCTGAGATACAGTCTATATCAACAATTGTCTGTCCGTTATTAATCGCTTTTACGGCGTTCGAATCAAAAGGTATTCTACCCATAAGGCTAATCCCTTGATCTATACAGAAGCTTTCTATTTTTTCTGTATTTTGCATATTTGTGTCAAACTTATTGATACACACCGCCGTCTTTACACCAAATTTTGCTGCTGTATTTATAATCCGTTCCATATCACTAATTCCAGATATGGAGGGTTCGGCCACAATTAACACCATATCTACGCCGCTCAAAGATGCTATAACCGAGCACCCTATGCCGGGAGAACCGTCAATAATAGCAAAATACGAATTAGCGGCTACAGACTTCATCTGCTTTTTTACCTCAGTGACTAACATTCCGGAAGTGCCGCTACCCATTTTTAACTGTGCTGTAGAAAATACTTCTTCCTCATCTGAATATAACATCAGCTCACCGGCTACAGCAGGTTTTAAAGCTACAGCTCCAACCGGACAAGCAAGCTCGCAAACCCCGCAGCCTTCACAGGCAAAAGGATCTACCTTGTATTTCTTGTCTGCTGAAATAGCATCAAATCGGCACTTTCGCATGCATTGTCCGCACTCTATGCACAGATCTGTATCTATTTCAGCTTTCGGCAATCCATAATAATCTGTTTCCCTTGGATGAGAACTTTGTTTTGTTATAAGGTGCAGGTTAGGTGCATCTACATCGCAATCCGCATAAGCCTTAGCCATTGAAAGCTTGATAAAAGCACTGGCTATAGTAGTTTTTCCAGTACCGCCTTTACCGCTAAGAATTAGAAGTTGTTTCATGACGCACCTCCTTTTTCACAGTCTCCAGCAAAGAAGAAAAAATCGTCCTATATCTTTCACTTTTCCTTACAGCAATTTCTGCATTTGAATTCAATGTTCCAAGCTCATTATCAAATGGAATTCGGCCTAAAATCTGAATATTATTCTCTAAACAGAATTTCTCCGAAGGGTTTTCATCGTCAAGACACTTGTTAAGAACCACGCCGAATGGCTTATTAAATAGCTTGACTAGCTCATATACCATGTTAAGGTTATGAACTCCGAACAATGTAGGCTCAGCAACTAATATACAGTAATCTGCATCCTTGATGCTTTCCATGACGATACAGGCACTTCCGGGAGGGCAGTCAATAAATGTCGTCATTTCTATTTCAGGTTTATTTTCATCAAGTAACTTTTTTATAATGGGTATCCCTGAAGGCTCACCAGGATTCAATATCCCGGTATATACTGTCACATGCCCCGAAGTTCCTTTTTGGATTCTACCAATAACCTTTCCTTTCTCTGCCAATGCCTTCTCAGGACAAAGCAAGATACATCCACCGCAAGAGTGGCAAATATCTTCAAATATTATCAGTTTATCTTTTATATAGGCAAGAGCATTAAACTTGCAAAAGTCAACACACTTCCTGCATCCGCTGCATAGATTTCCATTCACCTTTGGAAT
>JAEYRF010000229.1 GCA_023409615.1 Bacillota bacterium
GGCTAACAGACCACATTTTGATAAGATAAAAACAGACATGGCTAGTAGTCTTGGACTGAATGTAGTACAAACGCAATACATGATGCAGCTTCTCTGGATGAATTATCTTCTGTATTTGCAACAAAAAGTTCAGCAGGTTGGCATTAAAAAAGAAGATGAGAGAGACCTTAATGGACCTGATATGGTAAAAAGACTCGTTCAAATCCTGCTTTTAAATAGGGAGTCGGATGCACCTATTATTGAAAAAATCAAATCTGATTTAATGGAATGGGAGGAGTAACCGATGACAAATCACAGTGTGTTGAATGCACAGATACCGAGCAAAATAGCAATATTACCAATCGGACCATTTAGAGTAACTGACCTTGTTGATAATCCGCCAGCAAATTTGGGTAGAACGTTTAGAAATGATGTTGTTGTGTATAAGAAGTACCCTAACATAAAACGTGTAGGAGCAGATAACCAGTCTGTGATATATGAAAAAATTTAAAAATGAGGGATGCTGTTGACAAGAGCAAAAGCGATGCAAATAGTTGAGAAATTACTTAAGAAAGACTTCAAGTATTTGTGCAAGGAATGTAGACTGAAAATATATACGTTGCATCTTTCATTTCTTATGGATTCACAGACCCATAATTTGCAGGCCAATTTGGATTTTCAGGAGAATTGGGTTGATGTGCTGTGTTTCATATCACCTACCGAACTCACGGTAGGAAGTGAGAATTATTGGCAAGCACTTCAGACTGTAAATTATGTGAATTGGTACACGAAAGCCGCAGGCCGATTTTACATTGACACATATGGTGATATTCATATTTGTGAAGTTTGTGGAAAGCGAGAAGTATTGACTCCACAAGAGGGATACCAAAAAGGCTGGGACTACGCACCGTATATGTATCCGTTCAAGGTGATAAGTCCCAGAACCTGTAACGAATGCACAATAGAAAAAACAGTATATTGGCAAGTTGCAGTTCTGCATAAGATATTTTCAGACTTAACAGAGGAACAGAAAGAAACCATCAAAAGAATTTATATTGAGCCAGACAGTATTTTAGCAAATAAATAACTAATTATTAAAGCATCTATCAAAATGGTAGTTGCTTTTTTTATGCCGTAAAAAAGGAGAAAAAATATGAACTTTTTTGAACAGGAATTAAGAAAAATCTTCGCTAAAAATCACGCATTCGATGATATAAAATTCATCGGAAAAACCTGCTACGGTACTTTGGGTGAGAAGACAAGAATGAAACTTGAATTTGTTACACTAGGAACCTATCAGAAATATGAGGGAATCAAGGCGACAGTCATTGATAAAACAGATGGTGTCATTGACACGCTCACATTGAAGTTTTCAGATGTTTGGGGGAAGAAAAAGCTTAATAACCCCAATTTTAGAGATGGCATAGATCCATACATCTGGATTTATAACGAAAAAGCAGAGTGGTATGCATATGAGCCAACAAATGCTGATTACAAAGTAATGGCTGAATCAGTAAGTGATTATGCCGAACTATTCAAAGAGCAGACACAAGAGATGAAATGCAGTTATTCTCTAAATCAACAAATGTAATGAAAAGAGGCATGTCGTGATAAAACGGCATGTCTTTTCACTTTGACGGAAAGGAGGTAGTTGTCAAATGTTTATATGGGATTTTGTAATGAGTGATGTCATGGATCAGATAATCAACTGGTTCTACGGTCACCTTGTAGGTTTTTTGGGAGATTTCTTTGCTCAGATGGGGAACATGGGTGTTGAACTGTTTGATATGACATGGGTGCAAAGCATTGTGCTATTTTTCTCCTATCTTGCTTGGATGTTGTATGTAGTGGGGCTGGTTGTATCTTGCTTTGAAACCGGGATTGAGTATCAATCAGGAAGAGGAAGTGTCAAAGATGCTGCGCTTAATGCCATCAAAGGCTTCATGGCGGTGAGCTTGTTCACAACTGTACCAATCGAGCTGTACAAACTGTCCATAAATCTTCAGGGAAGTCTTTCTACTGGAATAACAGGACATAGTAACGGAATCGGTGATCTCGCGACTGCAATTATTGGAGAACTAGGAAACATCAGTGACGTTTCAAGTGTAGGAAGCTCAGGTGTTTTTGGTGGCATTTCAGCGATAACAAGTCCTATTATGGCCCTATTTATTATTATTCTCATGGGATACGCAGTCATAAAAGTGTTCTTTGCTAACCTTAAAAGAGGCGGAATCCTGCTCATTCAAATAGCAGTAGGTAGCTTATATATGTTCTCGGTGCCAAGAGGATACATCGATGGATTTATTCAGTGGATAAAGCAGATCATCGGTCTTTGCCTTACAACATTTTTACAGGCAACCATACTGACCGCAGGTCTGATGGTTGTAAAAGATAACACACTGCTCGGTCTTGGACTCATGCTATCGGCAGGAGAGGTGCCAAGAATTGCGGGGGCCTTTGGTCTGGACACATCAACAAAAGCCAATGTGATGAGTGCGGTGTACACCGCTCAAGCAGCAGTTAATACGACTAGAACCATTGCACAGGCTATACCAAAATAGATTAGGAGGATTATAAAAATGTTACGAACTGTGCAAAGGGAGGTTTTGAAATGATTACTATGGGAAGCCTCTTTGATGGGATTGGAGGGTTTCCACTTGCTGCAGTCCACAACGGTATTGTTCCCTTGTGGGCTAGTGAAATTGAGAACTTTCCCATTGAAGTCACTAAAATAAGATTTCCTGAAATGCTTCACGTAGGGGATATTACAAAACTTAATGGAGATACCCTTCCCGTTGTAGACATTATTTGTGGAGGATCTCCCTGTCAGGATTTATCTGTTGCAGGAAAAAGATCAGGACTTGCTGGTGAGCGATCAGGACTTTTCATGGAACAGATAAGGATAACGAAAGAAATGAGGAATGAAGATGCAAAACGAGGCAAAACAAATGACCTTGTGCGACCTCGATTCTTCGTTTGGGAAAACGTCCCTGGAGCATTCTCATCTGCAGAAGGAGAAGATTTCAAAGCAGTGCTTGAAGAAACCACAAGAATTGCTGACAACAACATATTTATACCTCGACCTCCGGGAGGGGTATGGAAATCTGTTGGGTGCATTTTGGGAAGTCAATTCTCCGTTGCTTGGAGAGTTCTCGATGCTCAACACTGGGGTGTCGCCCAACGACGCAAAAGAATCTTTCTTGTCGCAGATTTTGGAGGTTACACCGCTCCCAAAATATTATTTGAGCAAGACCGCTTGCTTAGGAATACTTAGGCGGTCAAAAGCTAGAGATAAAGAACTGCCAATTCAACTTAAAAAGGCTCTGCAAATTCAGGCGGGTATCACAAGTTTGGATCAGGATATATCGAACAATTTGGCTACAGAGCTTAAGTCGTATCACATCAACCAACGAAACGAGGGCATCGATTTAAACGGAATATCAGGCGCATTAATGGCAACTCAAAATATGCAGATGCAAACTTTTATTGCGGAGCCTATGATTTGCCTTAATGATCAAGGTGGCAATCGAATGGATATCACTGAAAATATTACCTCCACTTTGAGAGCTTGCATGGGAGGACATTTGCCGATTGTGACTCAACATTACCAAGAGTATGTTGAAACAGAAAGAGGAGAAAATCCACAGGCACTGCTATTTGATAATCATGCAAAGGACTGTAGATACAGTGGTCCACTGCATGTAGCTCCCACCATTGCAGCCACCTACGGAACAGGTGGGAATAATGTTCCTTTGGTCTCAAAACACATGAATGAAGAAAGTTATTGTATCGCTAGCAATATCATCAATCGGCAAGATAAGAACGGTGGAAACGGCTGTGGCTTTCAAGAAAATATAAGCTATACCTTGACTACAGCAGACATCCATGCGGTATGTTCAATCCCGAAAACTTATCAGAATATTGTTGGAGCCTTGTGTGTAGGAGATGAAAAAGGAATTGGAAATCAATATGTGAGTCAAGATAAATGCATAATAGACTATCAAGAGATGATATCTGAGGAAGCAGAAGAAACTGAAATTGAAAAAAGAGCATCCTCAATTAATCTTGTTCGAAGATTAACTCCACTAGAATGTGAAAGACTTCAAGGATTTCCAGATGGGTGGACAAACATCCCTAAAGCATCAGACAGCCCGAGATATAAAGGTCTCGGTAATAGTGTAGCAGTTCCATGTGTAGATTTTATTATGCGTGGAATTGCTTATTTTTTGAGAAA
Organism: Bacillota bacterium; assembly: GCA_023409615.1. Lineage (GTDB taxonomy): Bacteria > Bacillota > Clostridia > Acetivibrionales > DTU013 > JAEYRF01. Next base: position 4,214 of record JAEYRF010000229.1, read on the forward strand.
AATTAAGCAAGAAGAGGAGGAGCAGTAGATGTATATGTATCCTGACAACCTAAAAGCTAAAGCCACACTTTGGCTTTGGGAACTAAAAGACATAGGCATTATCGGTGTAGGACTGTTGATTTCTGTCTTTGCAATTTCACAGACCGGAATCATGATACCCATAGTGATAACAGCAGTTTATGCCTTTTTAGCAATCCGATTTGAGGACACGAGTATTTTGGATTTTATCCGTTATGCTTGTTCCTTTTTTATTTTAAAACAGCAAATGTATGAATGGAGGTTGTAGATTTGAAAAATAATCGTCAGAAAGAAAAACAAAAGCAGTCCACAAAGGAGCTCATTGGTATTGATGAAATCACGGACTACAGCATTAAAACACCTTTCGGGGAGCTCGTCTATTTCATCATCCATCCAACAAACATTTCCGTTTTATCAGAATCAACAGTCAGTGCAAGGATCTATGCCTTGATGACTGTGCTTAAAGGAATTGTAGAAATCGAAATGCTCTGTCTAAACTCGAAAGAGAACTTTGATGAAAACAAGCAATACCTGAAAAAAAGAATGGATGAAGAATCAAATCCAATGATTAGAAAACTGCTCCAAATGGACAGTACAAATCTCGACCGAATGCAGGTTCAAATGGCTACTGCCCGTGAGTTTCTAATCATTATTAGATTAAACAGAGGCGAAGAGAAAGGGCTGAAGGATAAAACTTCAGATGTGTTTCCTTATCTATCAAGAATTGAAAAAAGCCTAAAAGATCAAGGCTTTACTGCCAGACGAGCAGACAATGCAGATATTAAGCGATTGCTTGGGGTCTACTACGAACAGAATGTAACGACTGAGAAGTTTGAAGATTATGATGGCGAAAGGTGGGTGATTATTGGTGAGTAAAAAAAGAAGTGAGAAATTGTCCAATTATGATAATGAAAAAATCAAAGCCTTTGTCGACATGATTGCTCCATCAGTCATCAAGTTCAACGTGGACCATTTCATCTGCGGTAACACATTCCGCTGTGTCTGGGCGCTTCGTGAGTATCCGACAAGTACCAATGAGCAAGCAATCCTCAGACACTTGGGAGAGAAAGATGGCGTTACATTACGTATCTATACGAGACAGGTGATAGCAACCGAAGAAAAGAAAATCATTCATAATGCAGCCAATAAGAACCGTATGCATTCGACTAGCACGAATGACCTTCAGCAGACCGTCACCGCAGAAAGCAACCTTCAAGATGTGGTCACTTTGGTATCCACCATGCACCGCAATAGAGAACCACTGCTTCACTGTGCAGTGTACATTGAGCTTACAGCCAGTGACATGGATGGATTAAAGCTGTTGCAGACAGATGTTCTGACCGAGCTTGTAAGGAGCAAATTGAATGTGGACCGTTTGATGCTTCGACAACAGCAGGGTTTTATGTGTGTAGGACCAACAGGAAGAAATGTGTTCGGCAGTCAGTATGAAAGGGTGCTTCCGGCATCATCAGTAGCCAACTTATACCCCTTCAACTATTCAGGAAAGACCGATAGCAATGGATTTTATTTGGGGAGAGATAAATACGGATCCAATGTCATCGTAGATTTTGACAAGAGAGATGATGATAAGACCAATCCGTGTATCCTCATCTTGGGGAACTCCGGGCAGGGCAAGAGTTATCTTTTGAAACTCATTTTGTGCAACATACTGGAATCTGGCAAGAATGTCATCTGCCTTGATCCTGAGCATGAGTACGTTGAACTCGCTGATAACATCGGTGGATGCTTTGTAGATTTGATGTCTGGTGAGTACATGATCAATCCACTTGAACCTAAAACGTGGGATGAGGGAGGTTCGCCACAGGATAAGGATGCTCCCATTGCTTTTAGACAGGCGACAAAACTTAGTCAGCATATCTCATTTTTAAAGGACTTCTTCAGATGCTATAAGGATTTTGATGATAAGCATCTTGATGTTATTGAAATTATGCTTGGCAAGCTTTATAGCAAGTGGAACATCAGCGATAATACCAATTTTAAAAGCCTAAGCTCCAATGATTACCCAATCCTTTCAGACCTTTATATGTTGATGGAGGAAGAATATCAAAACTATGATCAGGGCAAATTCCAACTGTATACAACAGAATTGCTTCAGGAAATATTGCTTGGGCTTCACTCCATGTGTCAGGGTGCTGAAAGTAAATTCTTCAATGGACACACCAACATCTCATCCAATCGCTTCATTGTGTTTGGCGTGAAAGGTCTGCTGCAAGCAAGCCGAAATGTTAAAAACGCTTTGCTTTTCAACATACTTTCATTCATGAGCGACAAGCTTCTGACAGAAGGAAATACAGCAGCCGGGATTGATGAACTCTATCTGTTCTTAACCAATCTCACTGCAATCGAGTATATTCGAAACTTTATGAAACGTGTGCGTAAGAAAGAATCATCGGTCATTCTAAGTTCTCAAAACCTTGAAGATTTCAATATCGAGGGAATCAGAGAACTTACAAAACCGCTGTTCTCCATCCCTACGCATGCGTTTTTATTTAATGCAGGCAATATCGATAAGCAATTTTACATGGACACCTTGCAGTTAGAAGAGTCAGAGTACAACCTGATTAAGTTCCCTCAGCGTGGTGTTTGCTTGTATAAGTGTGGGAATGAACGATATAACCTTGCCTTACATGCCCCGGCATATAAAGAAAAACTGTTTGGAAAGGCGGGTGGAAGATAATGAATACACAGAGAAATCTAGTGGAACTTAGAAACAAGAAGGACGAGATCATCGCCGATATGAAAGCTTGCGTTACCTATACACCAGATCCAGTAAACGATCTGCTATGCCTAATGGAGCAATATATGAAAGCGGAAACAGAAGAAAGGCAAAGGCTTATTGGACAGATCAGAAGATGCATGGATGGAGAAGTCTATGATAATCCTTTTGAGGCTTATTACTGTTATTCAAACGATGACATTGAAAGGTTCGACCAGATACTGAGCAGTTTTCTTAATCAAAACAAGGGATTGGGTTATAGGCATCTGAAGCTCGAAATTGAAGTGCAACAGGTAGTAAAACAACTGAATCATTTGAATGCCAGTTGCCGTGACGAACTCATTGATGCTTACCGAAGAGAAAAGTTGATAAGTCTGTTTGAAGAAGTAGGAAAGCTTCTAAAAATTGATGGAATCAAAGGAACTATCAATGAGCACCGAACATGGTAAGGCGGTGACTTCATGGACCTACGAGAGCAGAAATTTGGAATTGAAATTGAAATGACAGGCATAACAAGGCAAAGAGCTGCCGAGGTGCTTTCAGAATACCTTGGTGGCTTTTCTGATTATGAGGGAGGTGGGTATGGCACTTATACTGTAGCCGATAGTGAAAATCGAAAGTGGAAACTGGTCAGCGATGCCAGCATTCAGTGCCAGAAAAAAGTTGGTAACCGTAAGCAAATTGCCGACCGAGATTACAGTGTGGAGCTTGTAAGTCCAATCTGTAGATACGAGGACATTGAAAAGATTCAAGAGATGATCCGAGTGCTTAGAGAGGCAGGAGCTTTCAGTAACAAATCCTGTGGCATCCATATTCACATCAATGCAGCACCCTTTGAAGCGTATCAGCTAAGAAATTTGGTGAACATTATTGCTTCAAAAGAGGATATGGTCTACAGAGCTTTACAGGTGGATTCCCAGAGAGAACGGCGATATTGCAAGAAAATCGATCCGGAATTTCTCGAAAGTATGAACCGTCAGAAGCCCAAAACCATAAGTCAGTTGCAGAACCTGTGGTACAAGGGGAACGATGGCAGCTATCAGCATTATCATGACAGTAGGTACCACTGTTTGAATCTTCATTCTGTCTTTCAAAAGGGAACGATTGAATTCAGAGCGTTTAATGGGGCACTTCATGCGGGTAAGGCGAAAGCATATGTTCAGTTCTGCATGGCAATCACTGCCCAAGCGTACAATCAACGCTCAGCAAGTCCTATAAAAACGGTATCAGAAAATGAGAAATATACGTTCCGTGTTTGGCTGCTTCGCCTTGGTCTTATTGGGGATGACTTCAAAACAGCACGAAAGCATCTACTAGATCACCTCGAAGGGAACATCGCATGGAAATCCCCAGAACAGGCCATTGCACAGAAAGAAAGGCTTCGAAAGAAAAAGGAGCAAGAACTCATTGAACCTAGTGAATCAGTAATAAATCAAACAGAATATGTAGCCATTGAAGTAATTCAGCAGGAGGAAGAGTCGCCTGCTTTTTCTATGTCTATGGGAATGTAGGAGGGAAAAATGCAGAAAGAAAAACTATATATCGCCTATGGTAGCAACATGAATTTACCGCAAATGAAACAACGTTGCCCCACTGCTAAACCAGTGGGAACAATTGAGATCAAAGATTACGAACTGCTATTCAGAGGTTCTAAAACGGGTGCTTATGCAACGATAGAGCCAAAAGAAGGGAGCTTTGTTCCTGCTATGATTTGGTCTGTTGGACCGAAGGACGAAATTGCACTTGATCGCTATGAAGGATACCCAAGGTTTTATGACAAGGAAGGTGTCGAGCTTGAGGTCAATGGTGAGTCTGTATCGGCTTTTGTCTATGTAATGACAGAAGGACATCTCCTTGGCATTCCGTCCGATTTTTATTTAAAAACCATTGAAGAAGGCTATCAGGCTGCAGGTTTTGATATGGAAATTCTAGAAAGGGCAGTCGAGTATACCAAAGAACGAATGGCATCAGAGCAAGTCGATGATTACGCACAAGAAAATATGTATGGACTCGGGTGGTGGTGATAAAAAATGGCGGATCCAGTTTTAGTGGCTAGAGCTGTGGTGATGGCCCTTAGCGATGAAAGAATTAGAAAAGGAGTTGGGTGGACGATAGTCGCAGTACTTTCGCCAATCATTGTGCTAGTAGCCATCATATGCGGGATGCTTTCTGGAACTGCAAATCATAATAATACAGCACTTGATTTGTGTTTTCATGGTGGTATCGTTGCAGGTAATGTACCGGCGGATTATCGAGAGCACATAGAAAATATGCGGGGCAGCTTTGCTGTTCTTGATGGTGCCATTGAAGAGGTAAATTCAAAAATGGAAGTTGGAGATAGTCTGGATTCAACACGGGTCAAGGCTATTTTTTATTCTCTGTATTTCGGCGCGGACCAGCCTTCAAAGTTAAATAGCAAAGCATTCGTTGATAGCTTTGTAAAATACGAAGAATGCACAAGGACGGTGAGTGGTGATGACGGAACAACACATACGGAGGTATATACCGTTGCAGTTCCAATAAAAGACCAGCCTATTGTCTATGAAAACATAGCTAAGACAATGGGCAGCACAGTCACAAATGAAAATAAAGCAAACGCAACAGAAATCTATTATCGGATTTTGTATGGAAATCCAGCTCCAACTTACGGCAGTGAATTTGATGATTTTATTAACGGACTTGCTGTTTCGACAGAACCCTTTATTGGTGAGGATGGCTTTTGTTCTCCTGTCGGTGCTAATTGGAGGGGTGCTGTGACTAGTGAATTTGGATATAGAGCTGATCCTTTCACGAAGCAGAAAAAAGGTCATGGTGGTATTGATTTAGGGATGCCAAAGGGAACGCCAATATATTCAGCGCTAAGTGGAACAGTCATGCTAGTTCGTTATTCTACAACTGGCTACGGCTATCATGTGATCGTTGATCACGGCGGTGGCGTCATTACCTTATATGGTCACTGTTCAAGTATTTTAGTCAGTGAAGGCGAAAAAGTAACGGTTGGTCAAGAAATTGCCAAGGTCGGATCTACCGGAAGGAGTACAGGGAATCACCTACATTTTGAAATCAGAGTAGGGGGCGAAAAACAAAATCCAAGAAATTACTTACCATAGAAAGGACGTGTAGAAATGCTAAAAACAAACGCAATATTTTTTAGAAAAGTGAGTGAACTAGAAACGCAGCCATGTGTGATTGAAACCATTCAACTGATGAATCAGACAGAATATGATGAGCTTTCAAAAGGGTTGTTGAGGGACAGGTCTTTTATTGCAGATAAAAAAGAGGATATGTTCACAGACACAGTTGGTCAAACCCACTGTCTACTTGCACTGAATGAAGAAAGCGGTGATGGTATCTTGATCAATAGTAGTGGATATGACTACGCAAGATACATCAGTTTCATGCCAAATATTAAGGCGTACATCGATCAGCAAATCTCCCAAGTAGCAGATCAAATTCTTCAGGAGGCAGCTGAAAATACATCCAATGGCAGTTGGATTGTGTATTTTGAAGAAATCGCTGAACAGCACAGTCTTAATGTGAAACCGAATAACGGAATCGGCACTTTGCTTGTGAACGAGCTCCAGGGCAGAGAAGAAATGGCGGAAATTAACTTAGAGGAGGATTGCCTTGATATGACGCTTTACCTCGACTTCTGCAAGAATATCAATCCATCTGAGTTAGAACAAAACATGGGAATGTAAGGAGGACTACGATGATGAAAAACGAAAATACGATTAAGGTACTGAAAATTGAACCCGGGAAAATGCCTTATGAAAAAGAAATGGTCAATGACCTTGAAGGGATTCAAGCTGAAGTAGATGGTATGTTTGAATGTGTTTATCTGGATAACAACTGCATTGCTGTTGTTAATGAAGAAGGAAAATTGAATGGAATGGAGTTGAATCGAAGGATTGGTAATGACATTATTGCCGGTCCTTTTTTCATTTGTGGTGATAGCGATGATGGTGAGTTTATTTCATTAACAGATGAGCAGATGGATGTGTTCGCTAGTGAATTTAAGGATGCCCCTGTATTTTCTGGTGATGAGCCAGAGGCTCAACCGAGAATGATCGTTACTAGTTTCAACTATTAGGAGGAGCAAATCATGAGTATAACAACAGAAAAAACAACGCTTCAGGTGAGCTTTCCAAAAGAAAAGTTGGAGGCGCTCAAGTTTTATATGGACGAAAAGGACACCACTGTTGAAAAAGAATTGCAGGGTCATATCAAAAGTATTTATGAAAAATATGTTCCTGCAGCAACAAGAAGATACCTTGATCGAAACGATCCTGCGGAAGGTCTGCAAACTGAAGTCAGGGTTGAAGCAGAGGAACAAGCACAAGAAATAATCGCACCAACGCCTTCGACACGTGGCAGAAGACGTAATGCCAGAGAACAAAATGAGGAAACTGTGGACTCAAATCAATTGGTTGAATCCGAAAGTGCAGATGAAAATCAGGAGCAAGGTGAAGAGCAATCACAAGGGATGAGCATGTCTATGTAGTCTTTTACTCATCTTAAAATAATGTATTTAAGCAAAGAAAATTCTAATTTGGAGGACACCAATATGAAAAAAGAAACCATTGCAATCAGCCTTGAGGCTGAAAAACTGAGAGCGATTAAGAAGTATATGGAGAAAAAAGAGGCCGATTTGCAGGCAGAGATGGCAGATCAGCTACAAAAGCTATACGAGAAATACGTGCCGGCCAATGTCAGAGAGTACATTGATGAGCGAGAAGAGGACGAAATCGCGCCAGAAAAGACAAAAAAAGTGATTAAAACGACTACTCAGCCGAGAACCATTCCAACATCTCATGAAGGGCAGTAGTTAATCGGGTTTTTGAGCCGTCATTTGCCCCTGTGTGCGATTATTTAGCATGGAGTGGAGTAACACTACCCCCTGCTAACATTTGAGCGAAATTTGAGCCGAATCTAGCAGTTTTTAAAACCCAGGAATGAGTCGGTGATTGAATGTGAAATCAGGCGAAAATTGGTGCCGTTTCTATTTATGATTCTGGTGCAGGATAAAGAGAGGTGGTCGCAAAGCGCCACCTCTCGCCCACTTCGCCCGGCAGTGCCGAGCGTTCAGAGATTTACGATAGGTGGTCAGAATCGCGTAAATGGGACAAACAGGTGGTCGGATGGGGAAAGAATGCCCAAATTTCAAAGCATATAAGGTGGTCAAAAGGGTGAACATAGGCAAAAAAGGCGATTTGGAGGTGGTGTGATTGAGTCCATTACAGAATAAAGCCAAGAGTAGAACAGCAGTGTGGCTTTATCCTGAGACAATAAAGCGCATGGATGACATGCTGGAAAAAGATAACGTGAAAAATCGGAGCGAGTTTATTGAAAAGGCTTTGCAGTTTTATATAAGCTACCTCAACAGTGAGGGTTCTACAGAATACCTGTCCAAGGTTATCGTCTCGGCAATGCAGGGGCTGCTTCGAGAAACAGAAAGTAGACACTCAGGGAATCTATTTAGGCTGTCAGTTGAAATGTCCATGATGATGAATATCCTAGCAGCAGGACTTGAGATCAGCGATGAAGATTTGAGAAAACTCCGTGGCAGATGTGTCAATGAAGTGAAAAAAACAAAAGGGAAAATCAGCATGGAGGAAGCGGTGAAGTTTCAGCAGGGAACTGAAGAATAATACATGAAGGGAAGGTGACCTATGCCGAGGATTGTTTTAAAATGCCCGTACTTAAAAGGGGGCACAAAAAAGTCGGCTACTCATCTTTCCAATCTCGTTACTTACATGGGGACTCGAAGTGGTGTTGAAAAATTGCCAAAGGAAAGGAGTAGTCTTCCTTCAACATTGAAACAGGGGGATTTGATTCAGCAGATTATAAATGAATTCCCTGAAGCTAAAAAGCTATTCGAGTACGAAGATTACATTGAAAGTAAGACGGTAGAAAATGCGTCAGAGTTTATCACAATGGCGCTTGAGCAAAATATGGATAAAATCGGTCACCGTGAAAACTACGTGGACTATATCGCCAACCGTCCAAGGGTGCAACGAATGGTGACCCATGGTTTATTCACCGGTGGAGATGATGAAATTGTCCTTAGCAGAATTGCGGAGGAGGTTGGCAATCATCCGGGCAACATCTGGATCCCAATCATTTCGTTAAGAAGAGAGGATGCGATCCGCACAGGATTCGATAAAGCCGAAGCTTGGCATAACATGCTTTCCTATTTCACACCGGAACTTGCGGAGGCGATGAAAATACCGATTCAGAATTTTAGGTGGTATGCTGCATTTCATAATGAGAGCCATCACCCTCATGTTCATATGGTCTGCTACTCAACAGACCTAAACGAAGGGTTTCTTACGAAAAAGGGAATCGAGCAAATGAAGTCCGGACTTGTAAAAAATATCTTCAAAGGCGAGTTGCAGGAGATATATGCTCAGCAAACAGAGCGAAGAGATCAGCTAAAACATGAGAGCAGCGAAGCACTGCTTAAGCTAATCGGTGAAATGAAAACAAGCCATGCTCAGAATCCCAAAATAGAAGTGCTATTCTTGGAGCTATCAGAAAAACTAAAGCGTTCAAACGGTAAGAAAGTCTACGGTTATTTGCAGCCAAGCTTAAAAACGCTTGTTGATGAATTGATTGACGAACTTTCAAAAGAAGACATTGTGGCGAAAGCATATGCGCTATGGTACGAAATGCGAGAAGCGATTCTCCATAGTTACGTGGATGAACTTCCAGACCGGCATCCCCTTTCTGAGCAAAAGGAATTCAAGTCCATCAAGAACATGATCATTGCTGAGGCAGATAAGTTTTCGGTTGAGTCATATGAGCTTGTGGAGATGACAACAATTGAAGAGTCATTCAATGATAAAGGCCCAGAACCTATTGAATATGAATTGAGTGAAGAGTTCAATGGCTTTGACTATGAGCACGATGAAGTACAGAGTGGAAATTTTTTGAATGAAAATACCCAAGACTTTTTTGTGGATTGGACTGATTCATATAAGATGGCTCGGGAACTTTTAGTTGGGACAGAAGACATTCCACAAGATTTTGAGATGGCACGAATTAAGCTAGAGCAAGAAGCAGAAACGAGAAATGTGCTTGCGATTTATGACTTAGGAAGAATCTATTCTTTGGGTCTTGGCGTGGAGAAGAATTCCGATACTGCAGATGGATACTATGTAAAAGCTTTTGCTGGATTTCAACAAGTAGAATCGAGAAAGGCATGGAAGTACACAGAGTATCGTATTGGCAAAATGCATGCAGCAGGACAGGGCACGGACCAAGACTATCTAAAAGCAGCAGAATGGTTTCAGTTATCAGCAGAGAAAAAATACAAATATGCTCAGTACTCCCTTGGAGCACTGTATCATCGTGGGCAAGGCGTTGATCAAGATTTTGACAAAGCGTTTGAACTGTATCTAAAGTCAGCAAAACAAGGATTTCCATATGCGGATTTTGAAGTGGCCAAGATGTACCGGGATGGTATTGGAACAGACAAAGATGAAATAAAATCGAGGCAACATTTTCAGCGAGCCTTTGAAGGGTTTGAACGCTTAGAGCAAACCAGCATGGATGATAAAATCCAGTACCGGCTGGGGTGGATGCTTCAAAACGGTGTCGGAACAGGGAAGGATTTAACAAGGGCTAAAGATTACTATCAGAAATCAGCAAAGATGGGTAATGTGTACTCAAGCTTCGCATTGGCCAAGATTGTACTTAAAGAAGAAAATCCTGAACCAGATGTATTAAAAAAGGCGATAGAGTTTCTACAATCAGTGGCTGATAGTGATGATGTTTCTTTGAAAGACATCAAGTACCCAGCAGCCTGTTCACTGGGGAAGCTTCTTCTTGAAGGTAAGGTTGTGGCTAAAAATTTAGTACAAGCGATTCATTACTTTGAGACATCGAATGAGTATGGCAACCCGTGGGCGAGTTATCAGCTTGGAAAACTGTATATGCAAGGAAAGGAGATCCCAAAGAACTTTGAAAAGGCGATTCAATATCTCACGAGCTCTGCGGAAGTCGGAAATCCGTTCTCGCAGTACCTTTTAGGCAAAACCTATTTGCTCGGCAAAGATGTGCCAAAGGATAAAGAACAAGCAATCAAATGGCTTAACCTATCTGCAGAGCAGGGCAATGAATATGCAAAGTTCTTTCTTGATAATATCGATAAGTTCAGAGATCCTTCAGTGGCACTTGTTATATCCTGTTTGCTGAAACACATGAGTAAGATCTTTGAAGAAAATAGCATTCCATACAGAAGCTCAAATGGTATGAAAATTGACAGCAAACTGCTCAGAAAGTTGAAGGAGAAAAAGGCTGCTCAAGGCCACAAAGGAAATGATACAGATCATGAAATGATGATATAGGAATGCGATTTATATCAAGACGCACATAAGTGTGCTTAGAAACCGAGAGGAGAGGTCAAATGAAGAAAAGCCAAAAAACTAAATCAAATCCTATCTATAGAAATAATAACAAACAGAATATCAATCCCTACATGAAACGCCGTCTGGTAAAAAGGACGGCGTTTCATCGTATAGGAAGTAGAAAACAGTAGGAGGAACGCCATGGGGACATACATTCATTTTACGGATGAACAAAAGCAAAGAGCCAATAGCGTGGATCTTGCCTTGTTTCTAAAAATGCAAGGTGAAACACTATTGCCTTCCGGAAGAGAAAAGCGTCTTCAAAGTAATCACAGTATAACTGTGAGAGGGAATGAATGGTTCGACCACGCAACGAAGGAAGGTGGACTTGCCATTGATTTCGTTCAAAACTATTATGGCAAATCATTTCCCGATGCAGTTACGATGCTTCTAAATGGTGAGCAAAGTGTACCATATGACAAGGCAAAAGACTGGGACATATCCAGAAAGCCCTTTGCACTTCCACCGAGCAATAATGACATGCGAAGAGTATTCGCATATCTAATAAAGCATCGACTGATTGATCGTGAAGTGGTGAGCTTCTTCGCCAGAGAAAAGCTTATTTATGAAAGCAAGGAGCCTTCAATAGATGGATCAAAGGAATATCATAATGCTATTTTTGTTGGTTACAATGAAAATGGAGTGCCACGCCATGCACATAAAAGAGGTCTCTACACTGAAGGGAAAGGCTTTAAGGGAAACATTGATAATAGTAATCCGTGCTATAGCTTTCATTACATGGGGATTAGTGATCGATTGTATGTGTTTGAAGCGCCAATCGACCTGCTGTCCTTTATCACAGTCCATAAGAATTCAGACTGGAAGAAGCATAGTTACCTTGCCCTTTGTGGAATATCCGAGCAAGCCATTTTTAAGACCATTGAATGTAATTCGGGACTAGCCCATGTAGTTTTGTGTTTGGATCATGATTCAGCTGGCATTGAAGCCAGCGAGAAAATTGAAGATATGCTGGCTGAGAGAAATCTAAGCTGTAGTAGGTTAGTACCTTACTTTAAAGACTGGAATGAAGATTTAAAGGCAGCACATAACCGCACTGCTATTCCAGCTGAAGAACATCCTCAGCACCAATTCAAAAATGAGATTTGCGAGGAAATCTTGCTAATCGTTAAAGATATGAATACCACACATATCGAGTATTCAGATGGGGAGCAGATACTGAAACAAGTTCGGAACCAAAATGAGCATCCGGCTGAAGCTATGAAGTTAGCAACAGCCGTTTTTCTATGTCTAGCTATGCGAGAACACAGACAAATTGGAAATCCAATTACAGCTGAAGAAATTATTCAAAACATGAGTGAGCAATTCCGTGCATATCGAAATCGGAGCCGCTGGGATCCGAAACTCACAGAAGCATTTGAACTGTTTTCGAAAATTGAAAAGCTAGCAACAATCATAGACGAAACAGAAAAGATGAACTGTGCTAATGGGTACCTTGGCGTAGCGTTAGAACTCTTGAAAGCCACAATTAAGTTAGAGATCCATGAGCAAAAGCAGGTACAAGCATCGGTTCTAAAAATGGCATGATCGGATGAGGCATGGAAATTCCCATGCCTTAAAAAACCGAAAGGAAGTGAAAAATGAATTCTCAAGTTTATATGTTAATTGCAGCTGCTACCATTATGTTCTCAGTTATCGGTGGTCTGTCGCTGCTTGCCCATTACTATACCTTGAACGGCATCAAATCCAAAACTGTAGGGGATGGACAGCATGGTGTTGCAAGATTTGCAACGAAGAAGGAAATTAAAAATACCTATCATCATATTCCTTTCAAGGTGAAGGAGTGGAGGCAAGGTATTCACCTGCCAGTTGATGAAAAAGGCAATCCGATACAAGGGCTTATTGTTGGATGCAAAGGATCAAACAACATGGTGACGAGCATTGTGGATCCTGGAGATGTTCACTGTCTGATGATTGGTGCAGCTGGAGTAGGTAAGACAGCATACTTTCTATATCCGAATCTAGAATATGCCTGTGCTAGTGGGATGTCGTTTATCACAACAGACACCAAGGGCGACCTTGCGAGAAATTATGGAATGATTGCGAAGGAAAACTATGGCTACAATATCGCGGTCATTGATTTGCGTAATCCAACCAGAAGCGATGGAAATAATCTGCTCCACCTGGTCAATAAATACATGGATTTGCATCGTGAGGATAACAGCAATTACTCAGCGAAAGCAAAGGCTGAAAAGTATGCGAAAATCATTTCTAAAACGATTATTTCAACCGATGGGAACAATGCAGCTATGGGGCAGAATGCATTCTTCTATGATGCGGCAGAGGGGCTCCTCACTTCGGTGATCCTCTTAATTGCAGAATTTCTCCCACCAACTATTGAGGACGGCAAAAAGGTCGACAAGCGGCACATCATTTCTGTCTTCAAAATGGTGCAGGACTTGATGGCACCGAGCAAGATCAAAGGGAAAAATCAATTTCAACTTTTGATGGATAAGCTGCCACCAACCCATAAGGCAAAGTGGTTCGCTGGATCAGCTCTTAATTCGGCTGAACAAGCTATGGCATCTGTGCTCTCAACGGTACTATCAAGGCTTAATGCATTTTTGGACTCTGAGATGGAACAGATTCTATGTTTTGATACGGCGATTGATGCGGAAACTTTCTGTAACGAGAAATCAGCAATCTTTCTCATTCTCCCGGAGGAAGATAACACAAAGTACTTTATGGTGTCGTTATTCTTACAACAGTTTTATCGAGAGATGCTTACTGTGGCAGATGAAAACGGTGGTAAGCTCCCAAATAGAGTGATGATATACACAGATGAAATTGGGACCATCCCAAAGATTGAGTCTTTTGAGATGATGCTGTCTGCTGGTAGGTCGAGGCGGATATCGGTGATTCCAATTATTCAGTCATTCGCTCAGCTCGATAGAAACTATGGAAAAGAAGGCAGTCAAATCATAACAGATAACTGTCAGCTTACCATCTTCGGTGGCTTTGCTCCCAACTCTGAAACTGCACAGGTACTCTCTAAGGCTCTTGGCAGCAGAACTGTGATGAGTGGCAGCATTAGTCGAGGAAAGAATGATCCGTCTCAAAGTCTGCAGATGATAGAAAGACCACTGCTCACAGCGGATGAACTAAAGGCATTACCCAAAGGAAACTTTGTTGTTATGAAAACTGGTGTACATCCGATGAAAGCAAAGCTGAAGCTCTTTTTGGACTGGGGGATTACATTTGAAAAGATATATGAAACCGAGGAAAAGTCCCATCGTAAAGTGTACTACGCTGATAAAGAGGAGCTTGAAGAAAATATAGTGAGACATACTATGGCTCTTGATGTGGATGATGAAGCCGCTGATGACGAAACTACTGAAACCGGCAAGCGGGGTGGGACGCTCCACTCTCCTGCGATGGATTCAAGCGATGAATCAGTCGTGAAACGAAAAGCAATTATTAGAACATAGGAGGTGAAGCGGTTGAGTTTCTTTGGGAATCTATACCGAGAAGAAATACCCTCTAGAGCCAAAGCAGTATATATGTATTTGAAAGACAGAAGCAATGCAGAAGGCGAATGTTGGCCAGCTATAAAAACCATTGCTAGAGATACTTCAATGTCAGTCAGTACAGTAAAACGAGCTCTAGATGATTTGTTGAAGTGTGGATTGCTTCGTAAGGAATGCCGCTATAGGGAGAATGGCAGCAATTCTTCAAATCGATATTTTATAAAATAGCAGTATGCCAGTCGTGAAATAAGTATAGTTTTCCACCAAGGGGGAACTATGCTTTTTTCGTGGACTGAGGTGGGGTTCAATATGGACTGACAAGAAGGACTCACTTGAAGAATTAATCTAACATCAGAGAAAGAACAATTATAGAGGCAGAGTACTAGAGGATTAATGGTGTAGCACAGCAAAGCGCCGTTCAATAGGTTGTTTGTTATTTGCTTATTTATGATATATTTTTTGAGATATTGAACGATTGTATTGAAAGACTATAACGTTATTGATATAATTGAGTTTGGTAGTATTTGTATGATCAAATGTAGCTGTATGGCTTTCACAAAATATGTTAGCTGTGAAGAGGTGTAAATATGGGCGTAAGCTATAAAAGACTTTGGAAATTAATAATCGATAAGGACATGACGAATGTTGAAGTGAGAAAAGCAGCGAAGATAAGTCCTGCTACATTTACAAAACTAAAAAAGAATGAGATCGTATCTCTCGATGTGTTGCTCAAGATTTGTCAAATACTCGATTGTGATATTGGAGATATCATTGAAGTAATTAAAAGCGTAGATTAGTGTCCGTTTTATGGGACAAACAATTTGATATATTTATAGTGGTATCATGCGGAGGGTGGACTATGGAGAAGTACAGTTCTGGTCTTGTGTCAGAATCCTTTTGGTTTATAGAATTCAGGAAAATCATTAAACTCAAATACGAAGGAAAGTCATGGGATGAAATTAAAGACTTATGTTTAACAGATAATCTGCTTGGTATTTCCAAAGAATATCGAGCAAAGCGGAATTATGGATATCTCAAAAATAGAATAGATGCGCTCGATGCTGGTTTGATTGAAATTTTCATTCATGCAGACTTGAACACGCAAAAGATCATCAACCTAATTGCAATTGCAAAAAAGAATAGGCTGTTTTTCGAGTTCCTTTATGAGGTTTATCGCGAAAAAGTTCAGATGGGAGCACCTGAGCTTACGGAGAGTGATATTAATATCTTCTACAAAAACAAACAAAGTCAAGATGACGATGTCAGTACGTGGACGGATGTTACACTCCGAAGGCTAAGAAGCACATATATGAATTTCCTAACTGATGCTGGTCTTCTAACTGTTAGTGGCAAGGAGAAAAAAATAACACCTCCAATTCTGGATATAACGCTTGAAAATTACCTGAAAGATAACGGTGATAATCAAATGATTAAAGCCATTACGGGGGTGAGCTAATGGTAGAACTGGAAAACAGATTGAATAAACTCGAGGAAAAGATTAAGCAGCCGAATTTCAGAAAAAACAAAGGATTAGGAAATGAAGTTGGTTATTATGTGTTTGATTATCCAGCGGAATATGAGCTGTTGGTACGGGAGCGGATCGAGTACCTTGCTTCAAAGTATGAAAATGATAATCATGATTTCCGGATTGTAGTCTTTGACTTATATGACATCATAATCGACAATCTGATACGAGAAGGCTTTTTAGACATATGTATGGACTTTGAGAAAGCAAAAGGTTTTTCTGAAATAACCAAGGCAGTTAATGAAATGCTGAGAATGGAAGAGGACAATCAAAGTAATGAAATCTTAGCGCATATTAGGAACAACACACCGAGTACCTCCATTGTGTTCTTGAAAGGTGTAGGAAAGTGCTTCCCAATGCTACGATCACACAAAATTTTGAATAACTTGCATCAATTCATTGATGATGTGCCGGTTATTATGTTTTTCCCTGGAAAGTATGATGGGCAATCCTTAATGCTTTTCTCAGAAATCAAAGATGATAATTACTACAGAGCATTCAAGCTTGTAGATTAAGGGGTAGAAGACTATGTACGTAAAGAATATGTTTGCAAAAGCGATTGACAGAGATATCAAAGGTGTTATTAAAGTTGGACAAGGCGATGATGAAAATGTAAGACAGGAGCTTGAAGAATATGTTGTTACCAGAGAACTACAGAAGCATTTTGCTGATTTTTTCTCGAGTTATAAGAAGGGGATAACAGGCAATACAGATAAGATGGGAGTATGGATTTCCGGCTTCTTCGGAAGCGGTAAATCTCACTTCTTAAAAATATTGTCTTACCTTTTGGAAAACAGAGTTGTCGATGGGAAGACTGCTCTTGATTATTTCATTGAAGATCGAAAAATTAAGGATGAAATGGTGCTTGCAGATATGAAATTAGCTGCAAATGTATCAAGCGATATCATCCTGTTTAATATAGACTCCAAAAGCGGCATGGCAGATGCGCAGAATAACAAAGAGGCAATTCTTTCCGTGTTTCTTAAAGTGTTTAATCAGCATCTAGGGTTCTATGGAGCAAACCCGTTTCTGGCAGATCTTGAAAGGCATCTATCCGATGAAGGCAAATACGAGGAGTTCAAAAGTGTATTTGCTGAAATCAGAGGGAAGGAATGGGAAGCCTCAAGGCATCAGTTCAGATTCGTACAGGATCAGGTTTGCAAAACCTTAGTACATATAGGCTATATGAGCATGGAGGCTGCTAAGAATTGGTGTGAAAGCTCTACAGGCGCTTATAACATCGATGTAGCAACCTTTGCAAATATGGTGAAGCATTATATCGACAAGAAGGGAAACAACCATCATGTAGTTTTCCTTGTGGATGAAATCGGTCAGTATATTGGTGAAGACTCAAAGTTGATGTTAAATCTTCAAACAGTTACTGAGGATTTAGGTTCAGCATGTGGTGGTAAGGCATGGGTAGTAGTAACGAGCCAGCAAGACATCGATAGCATCACGAAAACAAAAGGGAATGATTTTTCAAAGATTCAGGGCAGGTTTGATACTAGACTGTCTCTTTCATCTGCAAACGTTGATGAAGTAATCCGAAAAAGAATTCTCGAGAAAACAGAGAGTGGAAGGCAAACATTGAGCCTCCTCTATGATGAAAAAGATACAATAATCAAAAACCTGATTATATTTAATGACGGCATTGAGAAAAAGCTCTACTCTGATAGGGTTAATTTCTCTGCTGTTTATCCTTTTGTTCCATATCAGTTCAATCTTCTTGCGAGTGTGCTTACATCGATAAGAACCCATGGTGCTAGTGGTAAGCACTTAGCGGAGGGTGAACGGTCCATGCTGGCACTGTTCAAAGAATCTGCTGTAAGAATCATGGACAAGTCAGAAGGAACCATTGTGCCTTTCAACATGTTTTATGACGCTCTTGAGCAATTCTTGGATCATAGTCACAAGGGTGTGATTATCCGTGCCTACGATAATGAGTATTTAAATCCGGATAAAGCAG
The DNA here is from genome assembly GCA_023409615.1 of Bacillota bacterium. Classification (GTDB taxonomy): domain Bacteria; phylum Bacillota; class Clostridia; order Acetivibrionales; family DTU013; genus JAEYRF01. Next base: position 22,356 of record JAEYRF010000229.1, read on the forward strand.
AGGATTGCTTCGATGTAAATGTACTAAAGACTTTGTTTATGATTAAGTATGTCAAAGAAGTTGTTGCTAACCTGGAGAACATCACAAGTTTGATGGTCTCCAGTATTGATGAGGATAGAATTGCTCTAAAGAACAAAGTTGAAGAGGCGTTAAAACGCCTTGTAAGACAAACGCTGATTCAAAAAAATGGTGAAATCTATGTGTTCCTTACGGATGAGGAACAGGAAATCAACAGAGAAATTGAAAGTCAGAATGTAGAAATTTCAGAAGTTGTTGGTAAGATATCAGAATTGATTTTTGATGGGCTATATGACGAAAAGAAATACCGTTATCCAACATTTAATGGACGGTATACTTTTGGGTTCAATCAATTTGTTGATGATAGGCCATATAAGGCAAATCAAAACTTTGATATTTCATTGAAAATACTGACTCCGAATTATGAAATGGGAACAGATGAAACCACTCTTCGATTGATGAGTGGTCAGAGTAAAAGCGTTCTGGTAGTTCTCCCCGATGATAAAGCATTTATCGATGAAATCAGAAGTGCATTGAAAATTGAGAAGTATTTAAGACTTAATACAGCAAATACAGTATCAAAGTATGAGCAGATCAAGGAAGCAAAGCGAGTGGAGATGAGAGAGCGAAGTGGAAATGCACGAATCTTTCTTGAGCAAGCTCTTAGAAGTGCTGACATTTATACGAATGGAGATAAACTGACTATCGGTGCAAAGGATATTACTGCTCGCATCAATGAAGCTATGGGTAAGTTAGTCAATACGACCTTCCACAAGCTGTCATATATTGATACAGCAATGGGAGAGGCTAATGTTCGAGCGGTTCTGAAAGGCACGAATAATAGCCAAATTTCACTTGAAGGTACAGTGCAAATACCTAACCGGCTTGCACTCAATGATGTGCTTGATTTCATCAGTATGAACTCAGTAAGACATGCAAAGACTTCAATGAAAGCTATTATGGAGCGTTTTACAAAACCACCGTACGGATTCATTGAAGACGATGTTCAATGGTTGGTAGCCAAGCTATTTAAAGATGGTGATGTTGCTTTCTTTGTGAATAATGATGTGGTTACTCTTCTGACGAAAACTGAGGATGAAGTATACCGCTACTTAAGCCGTAAGGAGTATCTTGAAAAGCTGCTCACAGAAAAAAGAGAAAGAGCAAACGATAAGCAGAAAAAGGCCGTAAGAGATGTTATGAAGGAACTCTTTAATATCACACCTTCAAGCGATGAAGATGATGCGATCCTGAAGAGCTTTCAGCAGTATGCTTTACACCTGAAGAATGATTTAGAAAAACTTGAAATCCACTATAAAAACGAACCAACTTATCCGGGTAAGAATGTTGTTAAAGAAGGAAAATCATTGCTCTTAAATTTACTGGACATCCAGTATTCATCAGAGTTTTTTAAAACAGTGGATGAAAAGCAGGATGTACTCTTAGACTTTGCTGAAGACTACGAACCGATTAAAGCCTTCTTTAAAGGGGATCAAATTGATATTTGGAACCGAAGCCTTAAACTCATTAAGATTTACGATGATAGTAAAACTTTCATTGTTAATGTTGAGATCGAATCTGTCGTAGAAGAAGTTAAAAGCATCATGAAAAAATCTACTCCATTCGGTGAAATCAGAAAGATTCCCGAGCTGCTGGATCGCTATACGGATCAATATAGCAGTATGTTGACTGAAATGGAGAAGCCGATTTTTGCTGCCATAAAAGAAGCTCGCCAAAGAGTAATCGAGGATCTAGATTCAAAAGAATGCAAAGAATCCTTCTCAAAGAAGGTTGCTGAACGCTTTGATGAGCTATATAAAAAGGCTGAATCTTGCAATAATGTAGCAACACTGCAGAATATTAAAGTTGAAGCAGATGCACTAAAAGTACGTCTGCTAAATGAGATAGGTGAAGAAGAAGCTCGGATTATAGCTGCAAGAAAACCGATAACACCTGTGGTTCCTCCTACTGGTGGTGTAAGTGATCCGCCCGGAACCTACGATTTGCCTAAAGTAAAAAAACAAAAGACGGTGAGTATTAAAACAATCAATACCGAAGCAACATGGAGAATCGAGACTGAAGCAGATGTAGAGCGGTATGTAGATGCACTCAAGGCCAAATTGAAACAACGGATCCATGATGATATTATTCTAAACGTAGAATTTTAGTGGAGGGGCAACATGAATAAAACAGCAATAAAAAATTTCGCAGTATGGGCAAGACGAAAACTCATCAGCGAAATCACATACAAAGCAGGACTTATAGGAATTACTGAAAATGGGATTTTAAAGCCACTTTCCATGTCTACTGACAATATTCAGTTTTTTGATATTGGCACTGGAAAACCTACTGAAATTTCAGATCATGAAATCAAGCAGCGTGAAGCACTAATAAACCGGATCAAAGAGAAAGAGAGTACTTCAGATTACAAAACAGCTTTTCAATTTGTTGTAGAAGAAGTTGCTTATACGTGGTTTAACCGCTTGATTGCTATTCGGTTTATGGAAGTTAATGACTACTTGCCATCGCGAATTAGAGTGCTTTCAAGTGAAATCCCTGGCAAATCTGAACCAGATATAGTAACAACACCATTCAATACAGACATGGTGTTCTCAGCATATGAAAAAGACAGAATCATGCAACTCAAACATGAAAATAAGCTGGATGAACTTTTTCGTATGCTTTTTATTAAACAATGCAATAAGTTGAATGAAGTGCTGCCTGAGTTATTTGAGAAGACAGCAGATTACACAGAGATGCTTCTGACTATTTCTTTCACAGACAGTGATGGAATGGTCAGTCATTTGGTGAATGATATTGATGAGGAAGATTTTTTTGAGGCAGTCGAAATTATAGGATGGATGTATCAGTACTATAATACTGAACCGAAAGATGAAGTATTTGCACTATTAAAGAAAAATGTCAAAATTACAAAAGAACGTATTCCCGCCGCTACTCAACTTTTTACTCCAGATTGGATTGTTCGCTACATGGTGGAAAACTCATTAGGTAGGCTGTGGGTCGAAGGACACCCTAACGAGTCTTTAAAATCTGAGTGGAAGTATTACATTGAAGAAGCAGAACAGGATAGCAACGTAGATGGAGAACTTCAGAGAATACGAGAAGAATACAGAAAATTAAAGCCAGAGGATATTAAGATTATTGACCCTTGTATGGGCAGTGGACACATACTTGTTTACGCATTTGACGTCCTAATGCAAATTTATGAGAGTCAAGGTTATACTCAAAGAGATGCTGCAAAAAGCATACTAGAGAACAATATTTTTGGATTGGATATTGATGATAGAGCATATCAGCTTTCATATTTTGCAGTAATAATGAAAGCACGGCAATATAATCGCCGGATTCTTAACAAAGATACAAAGAATAATTTGTCAGCAATAATGGAAAGCAATGAAATCAATTACACTCATTTGAAGCACTTTGGGTATAAAATGAGCGCAGATGAACGCAATGGCGCATTTAATCAGATTATGGATTTGATAGACACATTTAAGGATGCAAAGGAGTATGGATCAATAATAAATGTTAAGAAATTCAATTGGCAATTGCTGAATTCTTACATAGAAGATATAGATTATAGTGGTCAATTGAGCTTCGATTTTATTGGAATCGAAGATACTAAAAAGCAGTTAGGACAAATGATATCTGTTGCGGCCTGTTTAGCTATGAAATTTGAAGTTGTTGTGACGAATCCACCATACATGGGTTCAAATGGAATGAGTAATAAACTAACTGAATTTACAAAAGAATTATTTCCTGATGCAAAATATGATATGAGTACGGTTTGCATGGAACGTTGTGTCTCATTTTGCAAAGATGCAGGATTTGTGGCTATGATTAATATACCAGTCTGGATGTTTTTGTCTAGTTATGAACGTCTGAGAGATAAACTGATTTCAAATGTAAATATAGTAAATATGGTCCATTTTGGCAGAGGTGTTTTTGGATCTGATTTTGGAACTACAGCTTTTATATTTGTAAATAAGAGGATCAAAAACTATTCTGCAGTGTATCGTAAGTTATATTTACGTCAAGGTGCAGTTGATTCAATTGAAGAAAAGGAAAGAATGTTTTTCAGTGAAATTGGATTTTTTATTGCTAAGCAAGAGGATTTTGCTCTTGTTCCAGGAAATCCAATTGCATATTGGGTTAAAAATAAAGAACTCTTTACTCAAGGAACGCCACTTGAAGCTGTAGCAAATCCACGACAAGGGATGAAAACGCTTAATAACGATTATTTTATAAAAAGCTGGTTTGAAGTACCGTTTAATAAGATTGGTTTTAATATAGATTCAATTGTTGCTGCACGAGAATCAAAGAAGAAGTGGTTTCCAATAAATCACGGCGGTGAATTTTGTAAATATTATGGAAACAATAATGAGGTTGTTAATTGGGAAAATGATGGATATGAAATGAAACAATTGGCTATAGACAAGTACAATTCAATCACACGCACTATAACAAATATTAACTCATACTTTAAAGAGGGGATTACGTGGACAGTAATATCTTCTGCATCAACTTCTTTTAGGCGTTATGGAAAAGGTTTTTTATTTAGTAATAGTGGGCAGTCTATCGTTCCAGAGAATGCAGAAATTTTAGATTACTTAACAGGATTCTTAAATACTAAAGTAGTTCAATATATGTTAGCTGTCCTAGCACCTACGCTAGGTTTTGAATCGGGATATCTAAAAAAAATCTCGGTTAAAATTGATGAAAAGCAAAAAGAATTAGCTGAAGAAATTACGAGAAAATGTATTGAAATTTCTAAAAATGATTGGGATAGTTTTGAAACATCATGGGACTTTGCAAAACACCCATTTGTAAAGCAAGACTATTTTGATAACGAAGGAATGCATCATAATGGTGCTGATCATCTTTTAGAAAGAATATATTCTTGTTGGCATTCCCACACACAAGAGCAATTTCAACTCATAAAACAATATGAAGAAGAATTGAATAGAATATTTATTGGTATTTATGATTTAAATGATGAGTTGACTCCTGATGTAGAAGATAGAGATATAACCGTACAAACCTCTATGTTAGAGCGCGATATTAGAAGCTTTATTTCATATGCAGTAGGTTGTATTTTGGGGAGATACTCTGTTGATTTTGACGGAATTGCATACGCTGGTGGCGAATGGGATGAAAATAGGTATTTATCATTTAAACCAGACAAAGACAATTGTATTCCTATAACAGATGAAGAATATTTTGATGATGATATTTGTGGTCGTTTTATCGAGTTCGTTAAGTGTGTATACGGAGAGAGCACTCTTGAAGAAAATCTTAATTTCATAGCAAAGGCACTTGATAGCAAAGGAGATACTTCCAGAGAGATTCTGAGAAACTACTTTGTTAAGGAGTTTTACAAGGATCATGTAAAAACTTATAAAAAGTGTCCAATTTATTGGCTTTATGATAGTGGCAAACAAGATGGATTCAAGGCGCTTGTTTACATGCACCGTTATAATGCGGATACTACTGGTATTGTCCGTGTAGATTATCTTCATAAAATGCAGAAAATCTACATGAGTGAAATAGATCGTATGAAAGAAATGGCAGAAAACAGCAATAATGCTAGAGAGGTTGCTCAAGCTGAAAAGAGAAGAGAAAAACTTATCAAGCAGCTGAAAGAAACCAAAGAGTATGATGAAAAAATAGCTCATCTGGCACTTAGCCGTATAGCGATCGATCTAGATGATGGTGTAAAAGTGAACTATGATAAAGTTCAAACAGGTCAAGATGGTAAGAAGCTTGAGATTCTTGGGAAGATATAGAGGTGATGCAAAATGGTTCTCGAAGATTTAGACGGATTAATGGGCTTATGGTCTTTGCCGGAGACAGAAGGTTCACCTATAAACGGGTTACTTAAGTATACGGATGGTTCAATTGTACTGACGACAACAGAGCACTTTATGAACATTGCAGATTTAGAGGTGGAAAAGTATCCGATCATCAATGGGTTTACTGTCAATGGAAAGAAAGTGACATTTATCGATTGTGGTAAGCCGTCACAAAGAATTAATATGCCTGGATTATTTGAGTTTAATTACCATCCATCGCTTATTATTATTGGAGCGCAATATAAAAACGGTGATATAAAAGTTCAGTCAGTAGATGCTCATTTTTTTGGATTTGAAAAATGGATAAATGATAGACCTTTTCAAGCTTTTCAAATCCCTGATACTAAAGAAATAATTACACAATATAAAATGCCTGCTTCATATGTATGTGATCTTAATGGAATGAAAATATCAACGAATAATAGCTGTAAATACCATTTAGATCCCAACGAATCACTGGATGTAAAACAAACGACTACAGTCACTATAGAATTTGAAAACGTAATGCACCTGGAAAGCGCAATAAATGAGCTACATAACTATGGAGCTTTCTTAACATTGTGCATGGGGACAAGATGTATATTAGATAATATCAATGCGAAGAATGAAATAGATGAAAAAATAGAAATAATATTTAATCATTCGTTTGATTTTACACCTAAATTAAAGCCGGAGTTTTTGATTGACTTCAAAGATATTTCAGACGATTATGAAAATCATCTGAAATACTGGTATTCCAAAAAAGATGAGTTATCTCCCATTATTGATTATTTCATAGAAGCTCACAATATCAGCAGAGTTATCAATCTTCAATCAAACTTTCTGAAAATGGTGCAGGCTTTAGAATCATATTCAAGGAGAACTAGAAAGGAAACTCTTATTTCCTTTGAAGAACATACTAATCGAATTGAAAAAATACTATCGAAACATGATGAAGGGGATGAAAAAGACTGGCTTGTGGATGTATTAAGAACGCCAATATTAAACGAGCCAAGTTGCACATCGCGAATATCTGCATTAATGGCTGAAACAAGTGATGTCCTATCGATTTCAAAAGGCAAGTTAAAATCACTAGCTTATAAAATTGTTGTTACCAGAAATTATTTTACACACTTTAATGAGAGTCTTAAGAATCAAATACTATCAGATCATGATGTTTTTTATGCTACAACATTATTAAAATATGTTTTACGAATCCATTTATTTTTTATTATGAATTTTGATGTAGGATACGTAAAACAGAGACTTGGAAGTGATAGCGAGCTGCTATTTGCTATTGGTAAGCTCAATTTAGCACCTGAAATGAAAATGTGTTCGGTAAAAATTGAGAAAAACGAATCAAATAATCAAGCCGAACAGAAAGGTGTTTGAAATGGCAGAATTAAACTTAAGACAAATCACAGATAAGCTTAATACTGAGTTCGCATCTGACGTACGAAAATTGATATTTTGGTACGACGCAGGTGCTGAATTCAGCTCAGACATAGATGCCATAGAACTTGAAAATGCCAAGGTCTTGAAGCTGGAGCGGGATAATCAATTTTATATCAAGTATTTCTTGGAGCGTGAGGATACTACAACGAACTACTTGATTTATGCTCCATTTCCAAAGCCTGCCCTTAAGGAAAATCATCTTGCAGATACGATTCGATATTCTAAAGAATTCTTTGCGGATCGAGCATCTTTACTAGCAGTTGACTTGGGAATTGATGAAAAATATAAGCCGGTGTTGCAGCATTATATCAAGTTCTTTGGATCAAAAGAAAGGACTCAAAGATTCTACGAGCTTGAAATTGAGAACTTTAGCAAGAGCATCATTGAAACGGCTCTGATGGGCGTTCTCTGCAAGACTAAGATTGTATCCTTTGAGGAAATCGTTCGTACAGTAATTACGGATGGCGATATTGAAGATAATAAATATCTCACTGAGTTTGAGAAATTTGATCTGCTTAAACCGTTTTGGAAGATGTGCGAGGAGACCTTTGGCTATACAGATGTCTCTCCAGCCCTTAGTAAATTAGTTTATACACTCCTTGTAACCTATACATCAAAGGTGATTCGCACAGAGCTTCCTCAGTCTTGGAAGAATTATTGCTCTTATAAGTCGGGTAACATTATTGCTTTTCTCGACAGTATGATGAATAGTTTAATCTTCAAGGAGAACTTTGATGTTTTATCAGACATGGTATATAGCACACTAAACGGTGATACCATATTTGATAAGCTGAATGTCAATGACTACTCAGATCTTGAGATCTTCAAGAAGACAGACATATTTATTCTTAAGTGGCTGATTGATAGACTTGAGGGTGAAGATACAGCAGCCAAATTGAATGGGCACTCAATACCGGAATTGTGCAGAATGAGAAGAAAAATGCACTTTGGCCAGATGTATTTTTCACATTACTACATTTTGGAGAATGCATATCATCTTATAATGGCAGCTCGATTCGAACCACAAAAATCATCACTCGATATTTGGAAGAGCTATGTTGCAAAGGATCATATAGTTGACCAGAAATACAGGTATTTCTATTATCATTACGATCAATTGGCCAATAATTCTCCTTATGAGAATTTGAGAGACTTAGTCGAGAATATTTATACCAACCGCTACCTGGATCCGCTGTCAGTTGCATGGAATCGGGCTTTTTCAGAGTGCAAAGGGGATACGGGATTAATAAAGCAACATGAGTTTTATAATAAATTTGTCCGGCATGCAAAAGAGCGTGTCGTAGTTATAATTTCTGACGCACTCCGTTTTGAAGTGGGACAGACTTTACTTAAGAGACTTATATCAGACGAGAAATGCAATGCATCTATGAATGTGATGCAGAGTGTGCTGCCCTCATATACAAGATTTGGGATGTCTGCACTTCTCCCTCACAAAGAGTTATCCATGAGTGAAGACTATAATGTGCTCGTGGATGGTAAGGTTTGCGATGATTTGAAGACAAGAGAGCAGGTGCTCCAGAGCTTCATACCTAATAGTCGTACGGTGCAATTTGATGACATCAAAACAATGAAGATTGCAGATTTGAAGGAAATCTTCACTGGACAAGAGGTTGTTTATGTATATCACAATCAAATAGATGCAAGAGGGGATAAGCTGAATACTGAGAATGAAGTATTTAGCGCTTGCGAAGAGGCAATCGAAGAGATTCACACAATGATCAAGAGGTTGACCAGTGCAAACAACACACGCTTTATTATTACTGCCGACCATGGATTTCTCTATAAGCGAGATAAGCTGGCTGAAAGCGACAAAATCGGCGGCTTTGATAAAAAAGATGCCTTTGTAGGTAGACGATACGTTGTAGCTCGTGAAGCTGTAACTGCAGAAGGTATTGGAACCGTAACATTGGGTGATATATTAGGCAATCATGATGAACGTATCATTTCTGTTCCTATCGGAAGTGATATCTATAAAGTTGTTGGAGGGGGACAGAATTTTGTTCACGGCGGATCATCGCTTCAAGAAATACTGATTCCAGTCATTGATGTTAAGACTAACAAGGCTCACACAGAGACAAAAGCAGTAAGTATTGCTCTTGTTAGCCTAATTCATAAAATTACGAACTTAACAACCAATTTGGATTTTATTCAAACAGACGCTGTTACTGACGTGAATAAAGAAACAACATACAAGCTATTCTTTATCTCTGGTGATAACGAAAAAATATCCAATGACAATCTTTATGTGGCTGATAAGAAGGATGAGGATGCGAGTAAACGAGTTTTCAGATTGAAGTTTACATTTAAGAACAAGAAATATGACAAGACTAGAAAATACTATTTAGTAGCCTATGATGAAAAAAATGCTCTTGAAGTCTTAAGGCATGAAGTACAAATGGACTTGGCTTTTGCAGATGACTTTGGGTTCAATCTTTAAGGCAGGAGGATTAGAGAGAAGTGGAAGAATTTAAATTCGAAGTAGTGGACAATCCAAATGCTGCCCTTAACAAAAAACTAAGACAGTTTTTTGATGGCAAGATTGTCCGAAAGGACTTAACAAAGTCCATAAAAGAAGGGGCAAATGTCCCTGTATATGTATTAGAGTTTTTACTCGGGCAGTATTGCAGCTCAGATGATCCAGAGATCATCGAAGAAGGGGTTAAGACGGTAAAGAGGATACTCTCTGAGAACTTTGTAAGGCCGGATGAGGCTCAGAAAGTATTGTCTATTCTGCGTGAACGCGGTAGCTATACAGTAATAGATCGAATTACTGCTAAGCTCAACATCAAAGAAGATCGATACGAGGCTGAGTTTTCAAATCTTGGAGTTCGAGAAATCCTTCTTGCTCCGAGCTATGTATCAGAATATGATCGACTCCTGTGCGGTGGAATCTGGTGTATCGTTCAGCTTGAATATGAGTATTTGGAAGAAGATAGACGAGCTAATCCTATCAGGGTTCGAAAACTGACACCTATCCAAATGCCGCACATCGAGCTTGATGAAATAAAGCAAGCAAGAAGGGAATTCACAAAAGAAGAGTGGATGAATGTTCTTATTCGTTCAACAGGCATGGAATCGGATAAGTTCTCTACTCGTGAGAAGTGGTTGTTGCTTGCTCGTATGATTCCACTCGTGGAAAACAATTTCAATCTATGCGAATTGGGTCCTAGAAGCACCGGTAAGTCCCATATTTATAAAGAGATATCACCAAATAGTATTCTCGTATCGGGGGGGCAAACCACGGTCGCAAACCTGTTCTATAACATGTCCAATAAAACAGTAGGGCTTGTAGGTATGTGGGACTGCGTTGCATTTGATGAAGTTGCCGGAATCACATTTAAAGATAAAGACGGCGTACAGATCATGAAGGACTATATGGCATCTGGTTCTTTTGCACGAGGTAAAGAGGAAAAGGCAGCCAGTGCTTCAATGGTCTTTGTGGGTAATATAAATCAAAGTGTGGATGTATTACTTAAAACGTCTCACTTATTTGAGCCGTTTCCAGAAGTTATGGCATACGATACAGCATTTTTGGATCGTATGCATTGCTATGTGCCGGGATGGGAGATACCAAAGTATAGACCGGATTTTTTCACCAACGAGTATGCATTCATAACCGATTATTTATCAGAATTTATGAAGGAAATGCGAAAAGAACAGTATGGCGATGCCTGCGATAAATTCTATAAATTCGGCTCTAATTTAAATCAGCGTGATGTTATCGCTGTCAGAAAAATGATTTCTGGCTTTACCAAGCTCCTGTATCCAAATGGAGAATTCACTAAAGAGGATATGGCAGAAATAATTACTGTTTCGCTAGAACTTCGTCGCCGTGTCAAAGAGCAACTCAAGAAGATTGGCGGTATGGAATTCTATGATGTAAATTTCTCTTATGTTGATAATGAAACTTTTGAAGAACACTACGTCCCGGTACCTGAACAAGGTGGAGGTAAGCTTATTCCAGAAGGAATGACTAACCCTGGTCATGTTTATACCGTATCAAGAGGAAAATCAGGCATGGTGGGTGTCTACCGCTTAGAGACACAAGTGTTGCCTGGAAATGGTAAGTTTGAACGTACAGGACTTGGATCGGATCGTGATGCCAAAGAAGCTACTAATACGGCATTCAACTACTTGAAAGCCAATGGCAGGCATATTAGCAATTCTGTCAGCACTACGACAAAGGATTACATGATTAATTATCAGGACTTAAATGGGATTGGCATAACAAAGACCTTAACACTCCCAACTTTGATAGCAATATGTTCGGCAGCTCTTCAAAAACCAACTCTTTCGAGTCTTGCCGTACTTGGAGAAATAAGCATCAGTGGCACTATTCAAAAGGTTGAAGAGCTTGCAAATACTTTACAGGTATGCCTTGATAGTGGAGCTAAAAAGGTATTGATTCCAATCACTTCAGCTGTTGATATGGCAACTGTACCTCCAGAACTCATGGGGGCATTCAGTATTATATTCTACAATACGCCGCAGGAAGCTGTCTTTAAGGCTTTGGGAGTTGAGTAACTAATTCATACAAATAAGAGTACAAGAGCATCAATAGACAAGGAGTGAAATTATGGCCGCCATAGATTTGAAATTAGAAGCTTGGAAAAACAAGCTACTTGATCTTGGAAAGAGAAATCGACTGATAAACTACAAAGAGACAAAAAGGTCTAGTTTGAAGATCATTAAACCTGACATTCTAAATCTGTGGCAAGATTTTGTTGTGAATGAAAGAGCCATAGAATTCCCTTTTTTTGATGAAGAGCTGTCGGACTCAGATAATGAGCAATTAAGCTTGATAGAAGAAGACTTAATCGATATACAAAGCTACATTCAAACAAACCAGTCAATAAAGGAACAACAAAGGACATTAAGGTCACTAAGAGAAAAGGCTAAAACAGCTTCAGAAGAGCTTGGAGTAAATATTCTATATTTGTCTTTTGGATTTTTGAAATGGACTGAATCAGGTAAATCAGAACAGTCAATGATGTCGCCACTTGTTTTAGTACCGGCATCATTGACAATAGAATCAATCAATGATCCGTATATTCTCAATATTCATGAAGACGAAATCGTTATTAATCCAACTTTGAAATACAAATTGGAAAATGACTTTGGGATTATTTTGCCTGAAATTGACGAAGACCAAGATTTGAAATCTTACTTTAGTCGAATAAGGGATCAGATTTCAAAAAACAAATGGGATCTTGTTGAGGATGCGAGTCTGAGCTTGTTGTCGTTTTTAAAAATTAACATGTACAGAGACATTGAAAAACACAAGGATAAGATAAAAACTCATACTGTCATTCGGACAATTTCAGGGGATGCAAGCGCATCTAATTATGATGTTGATAGCATCAATAATTTTGATCATGACAAACAGACGAAACCAGTTGATGTTTTCCAAGTGGTTGATGCAGATTCAAGTCAACAAGACGCCATTGTGAGTGCGAAAAAAGGCGTTAGTTTTGTATTGCAAGGCCCTCCTGGAACGGGCAAAAGCCAGACTATAACAAATATCATTGCAGAAAGTATTGCAGATGGGAAAAAGGTTTTATTTGTATCAGAAAAAATGGCAGCACTAGAGGTTGTACATAGAAGACTATCTATGTCGGGATTAGAAGATTTTTGTCTGACCCTACATAGTCATAAAGCAAATAAGAAAGAAGTACTAGAGCAACTACGTACAGTTCTTGATTTTACTCAGAATACAGTTAAGTTAAATGATGAAGCTTTTCAAAAACTTGATCTTTTACAGACAGATAAAGAGAAACTGAACGCCTATATTGAAGCAATTCACACAAAAGTGTTACCTCTAGAGAAAACAATCTATGAGGTTAACGGAATATTAGCAAACTTAAATCAATATGAGGATATAATCTTTAGTGTCCCCCAAGTCAATGAAACGACGTCACAAAAATACAATCGGTTTATTAACTTGCTTAATCAATTCGTTCATACCATGGGAAAAATGACTGATGATTATAAATCAAACCCTTGGAATAGTGCGAATGTTGCGATTGTAACTAATGAATTGAGACATGATATAAGTTCGAATTTGAAAAATCTAATTCCTAAGCTTGGTAATGCACTAGAACTATCTGCAAAAATGGAGAGTTCGTTGGGGCTTCAGGGCGTTAACTCATATACTACGTTACAGGGTATTTCTGAAGTTTTGGAAGTATCATCTCGTTCGCCGCTAGTACCTGTGAGTTGGATAATAGGTGACGATTTATCAGGATTATTTATAGAAATTGATGAGTATTCGGCAATCAAAACGAAGTATATTGAAACAAAGGAAAATCTTTTCTATATCTACCGGATAATTGAAAACCTGAGTTCTGATATGATAACTGCCGATGATAGAGAACTTTTAACTACGGTGCAGATTGATCATGCTATTGAAAAGTGGACTTCGGTTATAGATAAAAATAAATCATTTGAGACTTGGAATAAAACAGCATGTTTTGATAAGGCTAGAAGTCTTTTTGATGAGCTGAGTCGCAAATTGGGTGATTATCGTTCGTTAAAAGAAGATTTATTAAATACTTTTGAAAGTGAAGTTTTTAGTATTGATTATCAGTCGATGTTACTTAGATTTAAAACTGAGTATACATCATTCTTTAAGTTTTTCAAAAAACAGTATAGAACAGATAAAAAAGAGATATTAGGAAAATACAAAAATGTAGTAAAGAAGATTGATGATAATACTGTTGTAGAAACGCTTACACATTTGAAGCATTTGGATGAATTGTCTAAGTGGATGACTGAAAATTCTCAAGAGTATAAAATGCAGTACTTTGATGCATACAATGGTGAGAGCACTGATTTGAAAGTTATAGAGTCATCATTGGAGATGTATTCAAATATCAAGTTGAGTCTTAACACGTTGAATTCTCTAAAATCTATGACGAGTTTGATAGAAGAAAATGAATTCAAACTAAAGAACCATTATGAAAACATGTATTCTGGGTTCAATACTGACTGGATTCAAGTAAGGAAATCACTAGAATGGGCGAGTGAATTCAGAAAAATTGTAGAACGGTATGATATTAATAAGGCGTTTTGTGAGAATGTTTGTAGTAATAATGCAAAGGTGACTCTCTGCTCCGAATATTTAGTAGAAATAAACTCTTTACTACAGCAAATTGACTTAGAATTTAAATGGTTTTTATCGCTATTTGATGAAAAAGATTCATTGTTAATGGCCAACTTTAGCATGCTTATTGAGCGAATTAACAGATGTCAGAATGGCCTTGCAAGTCTTGAAGAATGGATTGATTTTAGAACCGCACAAGAGAATTGTATTAGTGAAGGTTTAGAAGATTATATATGCAAGATTAAGGAACAACATATAGAAACTAGTAAAATTATACCGGTTTTTAGAAAGCGATTTTATCGTTTATGGCTTGATGCTATAATGCCCCAATATCCAGATGTAATGAATTTTAGAAGAAAGAATCAAGACCACTTAATTAGTGAATTTTCAGCTTTAGACAGAGAACAATTAGACATAGCCAAAGCAAGGATAAAGAAAAAACTTATTGAGAACCTGCCTTCTCTCTCTAGGTTTACAAATGGTGCAGATGAAATCAGCATATTAAAAAGAGAGCTGAGTAAACAGAGAAGAATTATGCCAATTAGAAAGCTGTTTGCTCAGATCCCTAACCTATTATTGGCTTTAAAACCATGTTTGATGATGTCACCATTGTCAGTGAGTATTTTTCTTGAGTCAGAGAGCTATGAATTTGATCTTGTAATATTTGATGAAGCATCACAAATTAATACTGAAAATGCGATAGGTGCAATCTCGAGAGCAAAGCAAGTTATTATTGCAGGTGATAGTAAACAGCTTCCACCTACGAATTTCTTCTCTGCATCTGTATCTGATGATGATTTTGATAATGATGAAGATGATGATTCAGAAGATGTGAATGCATATGAGTCAATTTTGGATGAAGCTAATTTGTTACCTGAAAGAACTCTATTATGGCATTACAGGAGTAGACATGAACATTTGATTGCGTTTTCAAATGCAAAAATTTACAAGAATAAGTTAGTTACTTTCCCTTCAAACTCAGAAAAAGTGAAAGATAACGGTGTTGAATATGTTTATGTCAAAGAAGGATTTTACGATAGAGGTGGGAAAAAGGGAAATATTATTGAAGCGCAAAGGATTGCAGAAATGGTATTTGATCATTTCAAGCGGTTCCCAAATCGCTCATTAGGTGTAATTGCATTTGGAGAAGTTCAGCAACAAGCCATTGATGCGGCAGTTCGCCACTTAAGAATGAATAATCAGTCTTATGAACACTTTTTTAAAGAAGATCTGGAAGAAGCGTTCTTTATTAAAAATCTAGAAAATGTTCAAGGGGATGAAAGGGATACAATTATCTTTAGTATTGGATATGCAAAACCACCTCAAGGTGGACAGATGCACATGAACTTTGGTCCGTTGAGCAAAACTGGTGGTGAAAGAAGGCTAAATGTTGCGATTACCAGAGCAAAGCACAATGTTAAACTGGTTGGTTCTATTATGCCAACAGATATTGACCTGAATAGAGTAACCTCAGATGGACCAAAATTACTTAGAAGCTATATTGATTTTGCTATAAATGGTCCATCTGTGTTCCTGGCTGAAGTTATAGATAATAATATCATTGAACATGATTCAGCTTTTGAAGAAGCTGTATATAATTATCTGGATAGAAAAGGATACAAAGTAGGATCTCAAATTGGATGTTCCGGATATAGAATTGATCTTGCAATCAAGCATCCAACACATAGTGGGAAATATGTTCTTGGTATTGAATGTGATGGTGCTGCCTATCACTCAGCAAGGACAGCCAGAGAAAGAGATCGACTGAGACAAGCAGTACTAGAAGACATGGGATGGAAAATATATAGAATATGGTCTACCGACTGGATCAAAGATCCGGTTACTGAAGGTCAAAAATTAGTAGATGCAGTTGAAAAGGCTCTGTTAGATTGTAGTAACGAAACAGACGATTCACTATTTGAACGAACTGAACAAATAGAAGAAAGCACAGAACAGACATACTTGACGATTGATATTAAAGATACAAGAGAAGAGGACGAAGATAATCCTTATCAATTTGAGATCAGAAATACAGCAAGCTTTGAACGACTCCCTAGAGATGCAAATGGTTACTTGGATCTTGCTGACTGCATCATGGAAGTCGTTAATGTAGAATTTCCTGTCCATTACGACTTGCTTTGTAAGCGAATAGCACCACTGTTTGGTTTTGAAAAAGTGACATCTACTGTAAGGAAAGAAGTGGATTATAAGCTTCAACAACTAAAAAAACAGGTCATTAAAAAGGGTGATTTCTTTGTGCCTAATAAGGATGTTGCCATAAAGCCAATACATAACAATACTAGACAAATTCAGCATATTTGCACAGAAGAACTTGCTGTTGCAATGCATCATGTAGCCAGAGTCTGCGTAGGAGCCACAGTTGATTCAGTTTGCTCAGAAACGGCAAGGGCTTATGGGTTTAAGAGAAAATCTGATAAAATCAACAGTTCAATGATTGAAGCATATGAACATCTTACATTAAGCGGAAAAGTCAAAGAGGTTGATGGAAAAGTTATCGTTCTCTAAGGCTTTATGCGCTATTAGTGATTTGAAATGAGGTGAACCATGTATATCATCAATAGAGATAACAAACAGTCTAAGAAGATAGAAGCCATTACATTCTCGTCGTTAGGATTAAAGGAAAGAGACGACTTGCAGGAATGGATTGTCAAAGAACCTACGATCTTGGGTGAAGAGCTTCTTATCATCCAAAAAGAATTCAGTGGCTTTTCGGATACCAACGAGAGGCTAGATTTACTTGCCATTGATCGCAAAGGCAACCTTGTAATCATTGAAAATAAGCTTGATGATTCAGGGAAAGATGTCACATGGCAGGCTATGAAATACGCTTCATACTGTTCGACTTTAGGCAAAGAGGGTATCCGTAAGATTTATCAAGACTACTTGAATAAAACTGAACCTGGAATTGCGGCGGAGGATAAAATTTGCGATTTTCTGAACAAATCGGACTTTGATGAGGTGCAATTGAATCATGACCTTTCTCAGCGGATTATTCTGGTTGCCAGAGAGTTTCGTAAAGAGGTGACTTCAACTGTTCTGTGGGCGAGGAAGTTCAGGATACAGATTCAGTGCATCAAAGTGACACCGTATCTGTTTGAGGGTCATTTGTTGCTTGATACGGAGCAGATTATACCTGTAAAAGATGTGGCGGATATAACTATCTCTCTTGATGAGAAGGCACATGATGAAATAGCCACTGGAGCAGAGATTGCAGAAAGAGAGATTGTTAGAAATCGGTTTTGGAATGAACTGCTTCCTAAGATGAATGCGAAGTCACAGCTATTTAGTGGTATCAGTACTGATTCGACTCATTATGACCATTGGCTAACAGCAGGGGCCGGAATGAGTGGTTTAGGCTATAGTTTTGTTATCACAAAAAAATATGCAGCGGTTGAACTTGGAATAAATAAACCTAACCAAGAAGAAAACAAGAAAATCTTCGATTTGTTAATTGAGGATAAAGAGAATATTGAGCAAACATTTGGAGCGCCTTTGTCATGGCAGAGGCTAGATGATAAAAAGATGTCCAGAATTACTTATATTTTGGATGGCATAAATGTCTTCAATGAAGATGATTGGCCACAAATGCAGCAGTTTTTAGTTGAAAACATGATCAAACTAAATGACGCCTTGAAGAAAAATATTAATAAGCTTAAGCAAAGTCTATGAACAGGAGGTAAGTGAAATGAACATAAAAGGGCAGATTGTAAAACATAAAGCATTTGGAACTGGAACTATTATTGAGAGTGATGACAACTTAGTCGTTGTATCATTTTCAGTAGGAGATAAGAGGTTCCAATTCCCTGAAGCTTTTGGTTCATTTCTGGTAGCTGACAATGAGAGCTTTGCTGCATATGTTGACGAAACAAAAAAGGGAAAAGAGCAAAAGGAAGCTGAAGAAAAAGCAAGCAAATTAGAAATTGCTGCTATCAAACAAGCTGCTGTCGCCAAAGAACAACAAGTTAAGCATAAAAAGATGGCGAGAGCCAATATTGCATTTAAGTGCAATTATTGTGATGGAGGAAGATCGGACAAACAAGTTGGTTTTGAAGGGGTTTGTAGTGACTCCATTATAAATAATAATATTGCTATAGAACGCAGAACATGGTGTAACTCAGAAGACTGTGCATGTCTAGATTATTATAACGGCAAGATTTCTCGTGAAGAACTGGATGCACATTGCGATGATGGCGGATTTGTCTGCTATGAAAGCCAGATGTTAAGAGATTGGAAGGCGCTTGCAGGCATCGTTCAAAATGGCGATCGAAAAGGTGAGCCGATGAAGCTACATCAGGTTCAAAATAACAGCTTGTGTGTTCTTACGACTCGTAATCCAGGCAGTTCGGAAAATGAAAGATACATATTTGCCGTTTTTCTGGTAGATGATACGTATGAAGGCGATAGTAGAGATGAGGGGTACGTTTCAACAACATCAAAATACAAACTGAAACTCTCGCCAACTGAAGCTCAAAAAATGTTTTTCTGGAACTATCACTGTAATAGCAATAATCCAGATATCCCTGCGTGGAACTCTGGACTCCATAGATATTTTCAAGATGATGTCGCTGCGCTAATTCTGCGTGATATTTCAGAAATTAAAAAGGGATCTAAAGATCATAATCTGGCAGAAGAATTCTTCAACTATTTTTGCAGAATCAATGGAATTTCAGAACTTAATGAGTATAGTGGTGCTCTAAGAAGGTAATTTGGTTGGTAAAATCAATGGAGCTGTCCTTCTAGTTTAATCACTATCCGTTTTAATGGACACCTCTTGTGATAATATGTTATCATAGGAGGTGTAATTATTTGGAATTGAAATTATGAGGTGGATGCCATGGCCAAGAGCTCAAATCAAAAATTAAAGCTACTGTACTTGCTTAAAACGCTGAATGAAAAGACAGATGAAGAGAACACGATGACGATTAATGATATGATCGCAGAGCTTGAGCGGTATGGAATAACTGCAGAGCGCAAATCTATCTATGACGATTTGGAAGCACTCAGACATTACGGGCTGGATATTGCTACACGGAAGTCGAAGACAACTGACTACTTTGTAGCCAGCAGATTATTTGAGCTGCCTGAGCTTAAACTCTTGGTTGATGCTGTCCAATGTTCTAAGTTTGTTACACATAAAAAAAGCAATGAGCTTATTAAGAAGATTGAGAGCCTAGCGAGTTATAGACAGGCTCAGTCATTGCAAAGACAGGTGTATGTTTCTAATAGAGTCAAGACCATCAATGAAAGCATTTACTACAATGTGGACAGGCTACATGCAGCAATTGCAGAAAACAAAAAGGTGTCATTCAAATATTTTGACTACGATATTAAGAAAGAAAAAGCATTCAGAAAGAATGGTGATAAATACTCGGTGAGTCCGTATGGCTTATCATGGGATGATGAGAATTATTATCTGATTACTTTTTCGACTAAATATAATGGATTTACACATTACCGGGTAGATCGAATGACAGATATCGATCTGATTGATGAGGAAAGAGATCCGCTGCCGGATAGGGAGCATTTCGATATTGCTGAGTATACAAAAAAGGTTTTTAACATGTTCGGTGGTGAGGAAGTTCTGGTACAGCTGCAATTTGACAATTCGCTGGTAAATGCTGTTATTGACCGCTTTGGAAAAGACGTTGTGATTGGAAAAAAGGATGAAAATAGCTTCTGTATCTGGATTAAGGTGGCCGTAAGCTCAACTTTCTTTGCTTGGATATCACAGTTTGGAAGTATGGTGAAAATACTATCTCCGGAGCCAGTGATTGAGCAGTATAAACT
>JAEYRF010000247.1 GCA_023409615.1 Bacillota bacterium
CTACAGACGTGACAGCTGTAACGCCTTTATTACAAGTACCGGCCACCATATCGACGGGCGAGTATACCGCATCGTTGACGTTGACAGGTCTCAAAGCGAACTATCTTAAAGAAGGTCTTTCGCAAGGCAGTATCTTCCCGGATGATAGTGTCATGCCATATATCGTACTCAATGAAGCCGCATGCAAACAGTTTGCAACAGACGATGATGATGTGAAAGAAGCAACTTCAGATACTGAAATGCCTGAGATCGGTTGGCTCAACGAGAACTTTGAAGTCCAGACTGGCGAAGGTGCGAAGGTCGTTATATCCAAGGTCTGCGGTATTTTATCAAACGAAGACGAAGATGAAGATCAGGAGCCAGCGGCATATATCAGCCTGTCCGCGGCTAAAGCATTATTACAGCAAAGCACAGGCTATACCGGAATCAATGTGCGCGTAAGAAATATAGGTTGCACAGAAAGTATAGCTAAAGCGATTGCCAAGCTTGGCCTGTCGGTGAGTAACTCTACCGATGAGCTGCAGGCCGGTTGGGACGCGGATACCAAAGAAATGACGTATCTTTTGGTCATTGGCGTGTTTGGGCTGGTCTGCGCATCCTTTTTGTTGGGTGCATGGAGAAGGCTGTCTCTAAGCGAACAAAAAGATGAATGGGAAATGCTTAGGTGTCTCGGTATGAAGGAACGGGATATCCGCAGGGTGTTTGCCGTCCAGGCCGGGATGCTGGCAGTTCTGGGGATTGCTGGCGGGATGCTCATAGCCATGGTGATTCCCTCGTTCCTTCTATCGGGTGAGGTGGGGGATACAAGCTTCTTGCTGCCGATTCCATTTAACGTGATATTGGGTTGTGTGGTGGTCTGTGCAACGGCGGGAATTGTACCGGTTTTGGGCAGGCGCGGGCAAGGCGGCAAATAAGTTATATTAGCAGCGATATGGTATGTTCGACAGGTTTGTAGCAGGGGTAATCACTATACAGCCGTGACGCGTCTGTTCATTTTTTAGGGATATAGATTCGTGGGGGGATGAGATGAAAATGATCGATGCGGAATTGACAAAAAGATCATATACCCTCGCTTGTTACGCCACAGGGCAGACGGATATAGCGGAAGAAATGACGGGAGAGACACTTGTTCATAATCACCTAAACAGAAACACTGTCGAGACATTCGAATTATATGCAAGGCGGCTTTACCTCGAAGGGAAGCAGATTCTTGAGAGGCAACCGGGTATGTTGGGAGATTATTCGTCCATCGGTAATCATCAAATTGGAACGAGGATATTGACTGAGATGGATTGCAACGAACGTTTTCTGTTATTGCTGCGTTTCAGAGATGGCTTACCCATTCGGGAAGCCAGCGACATCTTGGGTATGTCTCTGCCTGCCGCACATCGGACGATGCAAAAGGCCATGAGCAGCTGCGAGTGATTTGATAACGTCATATAATGAGCGTTTAAAATCTATATTTGGGGGAGGTGGTTTTGTTGTGTCTCATAGAAGAACGGGATATTCTGGTGAGAACTAGTTTTGATTGGTATCTCCAAAAGCTTTGGGAAAAGCTACGCATTCTGCGCTTTGTCATAAAGCGTAAAATGACCCGTGAAAAGCCGATCGTATGGGATGAGGAAAGCATGAAGGAAGCTGATGGATTGGATGATGAAGAATCTTTTACGTTTACCGGGCCGAACTTTAATCCTGCGGTTACCGCACTGTTTTCAAGGGACTATGCGCACCCTCTAAACCTTATTAGCAGACGTGGTATTCGAGAGATACGCGAAATGGTACAAAAAGATTGCCGATTTCTAGTTGAACTTGGATATACGGACTTTGTTTCCAATTACGGAGATAAATATGGAATGATAGCCCTATCGGAACTGGTGCACCTTAAAAAGACGCTATACCCTCATATAAATCTGTATTACGGAAAGCTCTACAGTGAACATGCGCGCTGCTTCACGCCTTTTGACTTCATACAGATGGTGATAACGTGTGGTGAAACCGGTACAAAGTTTGTCGGGAGTATGCACCCGGCCAAGTTCATAGAAAAGGTTGTCTGGCGAGCATCCCACTTATCCTACGAGCATGGACTTATGGAAATAGACAATGAAATGCCAAGTAGTATGCTGACTCATTTCGCAATATGGCTGATTGAACGGTACCGAGAAGGTTGATTTTCTACAGGGCAAGACTTATGCGCTACACGTATGGAGTTTATTTATAACAACACACAATGTTTCTTGGAAGACTTCATCAACACCACCTTTAGTAAATTCTTATTTATAGCTTCTAATTTTGGATGAAAACATCTGCTAACATTCATTCAAATTTTGCTTTGTGCTAGATCCATTTATATTCCTTTTAATACTCAGTAGTCTATCAACATCTTGAGGAATTTATTTTGAAAAAGTTATGAAAGATTTCTGTGTCTTCAGAAATGTATATAGTAGAGGATATTTTCACAGGAAGCGACTAATGAAGATACGGAAATGTTGGGCAGACCCGCTGAATACTGCTTGTTGGACGGAGAATATGAGTTTTTTTGTATCGCTATTCTGAGATGGCGATACTTTTTTATTTTTGATAAATTAAGGAGTCAAATATGGAGAGCCAACAAGAAGCCCCAGCCCCCCTTTGCTAAAGATGTTAAGACGCAAGAAACCGTCCGGCATTCAGAAAAGCAGAATCCTGGTTTGCGACAGGCTGCATGTTCGGAGCGGTACATATCGGCTTCCAGCATTCGCTGCACCATGTATATCAATCATAAGTCGAGAGATGAACTACACTTGAAACAATTTCGCTATCTAGGCCAACTAATGACCTGTAAATAAATAAAAGAGCTCAGGGCAAACCCGTTGAAAAACGGCGGCGCAAAGCCATAGGGTCTAAGGCGTTTTCAAACGCTATGATAGCCTGGCTGCCAGAAACCGTGCAGGCTTGCCCTCTTGTATGAGGGTGAGCCTTTACTGTCTTTACGGCTTTTGACGGTCTATCAGGATACGAGATACAGGCTTTCGCTTCATAGCCCAGCGAAAGGAGTATCTCCATGAATACATCGTACTTATCTCACATGCTGAGGCCGAAATAAGGACAGCATATACTGCTTATACAGCTTTTCTCTTATACAAATAAATAATCATATCAACGCGTGTATGATGGAAGATTGTCGTCGCAAATGTAGCCGAGTGCTTCCAGACATAAGAAATATTTGCGCGCATACCCGACTGAGCTTTTTTCGGTCGGGTATTTTTGTACCTATTCTTGTGGTAGAAACGCCACACTGCCACAGTCCTCCGTTTTGTCTGACTTTTTTCAGATTTCAGAATAAACGGAGGTAAATAAAATGGAGGAGTATTATCCCAAGCGCAGAAAGGATAAGTATAACCCGTATACGATCACAGAACGAAACGACTGCAATTTCATATCATTTCAAGATGGCCAGGGCATGCCACATGAGATTGAAATCACAAGGGCCCTCTACAATCTGTTTGATGCTTTTGAATTGCATGATTTATCCTACCTCAACAAGGTGGACAGGCATGTCGAGCAATCGGAGCTAACAGAAGCCACTTTGTACAAAAGAGCATTTTCAACGCCGGAATCAACAGAGGAGCTAGTCCTTGCATCCATTGAAAATGAACTGCTACATAGAGCAATAGGCAGACTGTCTGAAACAAAGCGTCGAAGGCTAATGCTTTACTATTTTGGCGAATTGACATATGAACAGATTGCAATGATGGAAGGATGTACGTTTCAGGCTGTGGCGAAATCCGTAAAAGCGGCAGAAAAAACAATTAAAAAGTTTTTTGATCAACAGGGTTGAAAAACAGCTTCTAAGTGAGGAAACAGGTGAATAGATTAAAGTCCCTTTGCCTGTTCCTATTTTACGGAGGCAGGGAGTTCCTTGAAAATCGAATACCTATTTCATCAGGTACGTTCCCATTGCCGCCGTGATGAGCGGCAGCCACATTAGCGATGCGCCATGACCTGAAGAACAGGAAGCAAACAGATTTGCACTTTATTTATTTCGGTCTGTGCTTGCCCTTGTTCCTAAGCGAGCGGAATCCTCCGGCTATCAATACCGGGTTGCCTCCGGTACGGCCATAACCATGCAATGGGGTTAATGATACTCCCGTCCAGTCACAGCCCCGCATACGCGGGAACACGCAATGAGGGCGGCTCTGTGAGAACCACAGTTGGGGTGAGATTCCCGTGGAGCTAGTATGCAGCTAGCCGCCTGATGATTTCCCGTGATGCTCCGGGGTGTCGAGGACAAATTGGAGCGTTTGAATATACAGGACAGGCCCAAGACAGATTTTTGAGGGATATATTCCCTTATATCTTCTCAATCATAAAAGCTCTGCGGCCTGTCTTTACATATCCAGAGAGGATGTGAATATTCACAGGGAGGCCGAACCAATGACAAGACCCATTTTGCGCGGCGAAATTTACCGCGCCGATTTAAACCCCATTGTGGGCAGTGAACAGGGCGGCATTCGCCCGGTTCTCGTAATTCAAAACGACATCGGCAACAAGCACAGTCCCACCGTAATCGTTGCGGCAATCACCAGCAAAGACAAACCCTGTTTACCTACACACATACTCCTTGCGGGCTTACAGACCCTTGGACGTAATTCCATCGCGCTATTGGAGCAAATCAGGACAATAGATAAGTGTCGGCTTATTGAATACATCGGCAGTGTAGGCGCAGAAACGATGAAGGCGGTTGATACGGCGTTGACAGTGAGCGTGGGCATAAGGAGCGAGACGTTTCCGAAGATCAAGTAACAAAACCTAGCTTTAAACGGTGAGGGAATAAGTACGACATACTGTATTAACTGAAGGTTTGCACCTTTGCTTGTTATATTGAGGTTTTTTTATAATTGAGGAGGCTTAATATGACTACCGAAAATAAGCTAAACATTAAGGTCATTACAAATGTACCTTCCCCAAAGGCATTGTATGATTTTCGGGAAAAATTAGTTGAAATTCAAAACAAATTAAGCCTTATTAATGAATGTTCAGAGGCGAAGCGAGGTGACACAAAACATGCCTTTGATAAGTTCAGAATGCCAGAAATATGATATAAGATATGTGGCAAATTACCTTTGAAAATCACGTGCTGAGAGTTTGGAAGATTTAGAAAAGCACAGAATGGTTCTTAACGAGTTGTGCCAAAAACGTGGATATAAATATGTTGAGTTTCTGGAAATAGGAACTTCTGATAGTTTAGAATTGCGTCCTAAAATGTCTAAACTATTGAAGGAGATCGAAGATGACACATACGATGCAGTATGTGTTATTGATTACGATAGACTCAGCCGCGGTGATATGGGTGATCAGGATAGGATTGCAAAAACATTCAGGAAATCTGAAACCTTAATAGTAACGCCCGATAAAATCTACGATCTTAACGATGATATTGATGATGAAATGGTTGAATTTAAAGGCTTCATGGCGCGGCGCGAATATAAGATGATTACAAAGCGTTTACGGCAAGGAAAAAGAATTGGAGCGAAGCAAGGACAGTGGACGAACGGAACGCCTCCTTATCCATATGTTTATCAAAGATATATGGATAAGTATAATGAAAAAGGAATTGTAGTAGATGATGAAAAAATACCCATTTATCGAGAAATTATAAGACTTGCTTTATCTGGAATGGTTCCCAACAATATTGCCATTCACCTTAACAATAAAGGGATTCTGACCAATAGAGGTAATCATTGGAGTGGCGTGACCGTCCAAAGGCTTCTAGTTGATGAAACCCACTTAGGCAAGATAATAAGTAATAAGACTCAAGGAGACGCCCATAAGAATAAACGCCCAAATGCAAAAGTCTATAAGGTGTTACCGCGCTGTGAATGGACTATCGTGGAAAATTGCCATGAAGCAGTTAAAACGCAAGAAGAACATGATGCAATTATTAAGATGATTAATTCAAGAACTCTAATACCTCATAAAAGTCGAAAGCAAATCCATGCTTTCACTGGACTAATCAAATGTGCAATTTGTGGTCATACTCAGACTTTTCAAAAACGAAGTGATGGCATTTTATCAATGAAATCATGCTGGTATATTAACAAGCATGGAAAAAGATGCAGTAACACAGGAATCAAATTGAGTGTCATTGAAGAAATGGTATTAAAAGAAATTGGCCTTTATAGAGAACAAATATTATATGCAACCAATGTTCCTGAAGATGTTCCTACTGAAAACCTGCAGAAGGAAGAAATCCTCGAATCAGAAATGATGCTTAATAAAGTTAAAAGGGCGTTGGTGCGGCTTAATGATGCCTATGAGATGGGTGATTACAGCCATGATGAATGGATTGAAAGAAAAAAGAGACGCGAAGAAGAAATCTATGAATTAAAAAAGAGAATATATGGGTTGAAAAAGAAGGAAATCGAAAAAAAAGAAGTAACTAACGATGAACGATTAGAGAGACTTGAATCCTTTTTCGATTCTTTTTCTACATGTACAAGCAATTCAGAGCGAAACACTCTCTATAAGACTATTATTGAAAGCATAATATGGCTTAGAGAGGGAGAAAATATTGAAATCAAAATTAACTTCTTATAGAATTGGATTAAAAGTCTCTTTTAGAAGGGTGGTGATGCCATATGACAAGCTCAACGAAAATACCCAATAGATTAATTAACGAATCCTCGCCGTATCTTCTTCAGCACGCTCGCAACCCCGTGGACTGGTACCCGTGGGGGAATGAAGCCTTTGAGAAGGCGCGCATGGAAGATAAACCTGTTTTCCTATCTATTGGGTATTCGTAGCTATGTATATTTAGCCGACATGCCATTGGTGTCATGTGATGGCGCACGAAAGCTTTGAAAGTGAGGAAGCGGCCGCGCTGCTTAATGTGCACTTTGTGCCCGTTAAGGTGGATAGGGAAGAGCGACCCGATATCGATACGGTTTACATGAACGTCTGCCAGACGATGACGGGCAGCGGCGGATGGCCGCTCACCATTATCATGACGCCGGACAAAAAGCCGTTTTACGCGGGCACATATTTTCCGCTGCATACAAAATACGGACGCATCGGTCTTGTCGAATTGCTTGCCAGAATCGGAGTGGCTTGGAAGCAAGAGCG
>JAEYRF010000052.1 GCA_023409615.1 Bacillota bacterium
CTGCTGGACATGATTTCTTCCCTGGTGGCAGGTCTGTTGGACAATCTTCCCGTTTTGGTGTTAACCTTCGAAAGCCGGTACTTGATAGCATTGGTGATGTATATTTTATCACGATCGATCGCAGCAAGTTGAAGAAATTCATCCAGGTATTTTCCGGCGGCACCAGAAAAGGGACGTGAAAGCTTTACCTCCTCACGCCCCGGCGCTTCACCAATCAGCAGCAGTTTCGGTTCCATACAGCCGCACCCGAACACGAACTCATTCCCTGCAAATTGGCAAGCATATTCTTGGTATAATTTTAAAATCAATTTCTGTTTCATTTAATTTCATCCAGCTTCAGTCTGACCTTTTTCATATCCTCAAACATTAGTGATTTTTTTGACACATCACGCAATAACGCAGCAGGATGAAATGTTGGCATGATCCAAAAGCCCTTCCGTTCTATCCAATTGCCTCTGATTTGTGTAATCTTCGCGTTTTTATCAATGATATATTTCGCCGCAGTTGCACCCATGCATACCATGATATTCGGTCTGATCAGAGCCGTCTGATTCCTCAGCCACGGCAGGCAGCTCAGTGCCTCATCGTCCGTAGGTGTCCGATTTTCGGGAGGCCTGCATTTTACTATATTGCAGATATAATAATCCTTTTCATCAAACCTCAACGCTGACAGGAGCAGATCCAGCAGTTGTCCAGCAGCTCCCACAAAGGGCTTACCTTGTTTATCCTCCTGCTCTCCGGGCCCCTCTCCGATCAGCATTAATTGGGCAGTTCTCGAGCCACGCTCAATGACAACATTCGTCCTGGTTTTCCCAAGGCCACATTTCATACAGGCAGTACACTCATTCTCAAGTTCTTTCCACCCCAACATGCTTGACCATATCCCCCTAGCAAAGATATAAAAATAGTATAAACATTCTCCCTATATTGCTGCTATCCAGAATTTTCCGTTATTGCACAATATCAATAATGCCACTGAACAGCTACCTGTATCTTCATCTCTACATTTTCGTCTCCATATGCTCAATAGTCTCAAATGCCGTCTTAGTCTCCGCTTTAGGCTCACCATGCTTCACAAGCATCATGAAAAAGAATGCGAGTACCATAGATATACTTGAATAGATGAAAAGGAATTCCGACCCAAGAATATCCTTCAGAAAACCAAAGAAAATCGGGCTGACAATAGCCGCCATCATGGAGAAAAAATAATAGTAGCCGGTGTATTTCCCGATGCCTTTACTTGATGTCATTTCGACTACCATCGGATAGGAGTTGATATTAATCAATGCCCAGCTGATACCTCCAACACCAAGCAATATATAAATCATAATTGGATTAGTGCCTCCAATGAAGTTCATGGTTATGAACACAAGGAACAGAACTGTAATGCCTATCAGGATGGTTCTCTTTCTGCCAATCTTTGTAGCTAACAGTCCGGAAGGAATTGAAAACACTACCAGCATAGCTGAGAATACTGCCAACATAAAGGAAGCATCACTCTTGTCAATGTGCAGTACTTCCTCTCCAAAGGTCGAAAAGAAGGTTTCTACGGCATTGTATCCGGTAAACCAGAAGAAGATAGCCAGGAGCAGGAAAATTAGGCTCAGGGCTGCACCTTTTTCTTTAACCGTCGTGTCCTTGGCCTTTTCATCGGGTTTATCATCTATTATTTCCTTCGGTTCATGTACCAATAAATACATGACTATAATAGTAACAACCATGATCACAGAACCTACGGCAAATGGCAGAAATTCATTGATTTTAAATAGAAACCCGCCTATCACGAAGGCAATAACAGCACCTACGCCGCCCATAAAATTAATTACGCCGTTTGCCTTGCTGCGCAGCGGACGCGGGGTAAAGTCGGGCATTAATGCAACCGTTGGCGCTCTGTATATGCTCATAAAGAAATTCATGGCAATGACAGTGATCATAACCAGGATCAAATTCAGCCTCATAAAGGGAATAAGTATAAATGCCAGTGCAGACAGTGGTATGCCTACCAATAGGAACGGCATTCTTCTTCCATATCTGGTATTGGTCCGATCACTTAATGCACCAAAAATCGGGAGAAAAATTACGGCAAAGATATTGTCGATCGTCATTACAGAACCTACGGCAACACCTGAAAGTCCCAAATCCTTCAGATAGATAGGCATTGCAATATTGTAAATTCCCCAGACAATACTGACTGTAAAGAAGCCCAAACCGATAATCAAGGTATTTTTGTAATTAAGCTTCATAATAAATCATTACCTCCCATTCCTTTAACTATTTCAAGCGCGGTATCCGGGACATTGGTTATGATTCCGTCGACGCCTGCTTCAGCCATTGCCCTGATCTGCTCCGGCTGATCAACCGTAAAAGGATTCACCATAATATTATTGAGCTTACAACCCTTCATCACTTCAGGGACAATATTATAGAAAAGCGGATGTATTGCGGTTGCTCCCATCCTCCGGGCATATTCCCACGGCTCATAAAGCCCGGCCATATAAAGGGGTGCGGTCTTTATTTCAGGGCATACCCTGCGTATTTCCACCAGACTATAGTGATTGAAGGAAGAAATGATTGTACGGTTTGTGAGCTTGTACTTTCTGATCGCTTCTGCTACTGCCTGTTCGATCCCGGGGTAAAAAACAGGGCCATTCTTCAGTTCGATATTCAGAAGACCGTCCCAGTCAGCTACAAGCTGCAGCAGTTCATCCAGTTCCGGTATCTTCTCCCCGCTGAATTCCGGTGCAAACCATGAGCCAAAATCCAGGGATTTGAGCTCTGCTAAGGTCTTGCTCTTGACCAGGCCCTTTCCGTTGCTGGTCCTGTCAACCTGCTCATCATGAATGACAACCAGGTGTCCGTCGGCACTGAAGTGTACGTCTGTCTCGATCCCTCCCGCGCCAAGTTCCAAAGCTTTTCTAAATGCTGCCATCGTGTTCTCGGGCGCCTGCTTGGAAGCGCCTCTGTGTGCAATGATTACAGGTTTCCTGATGTCCACCAACCCCTTTCGCTACCAGTCTGCTTTATTCGTACATTGACTTCATTTATATTTTGTTTCTATTTATCATAGTTAGTTCCTGAGACTTATAATAGGTGCCGGTATTCTTCCGCCCCTTTTTATGAACTCACTGCTGTCAAATTTATTAAGGTTCATGACGGGACCCGTGCCCAGTAATCCCCCAAATTCAACCACATCTCCGGCAACCTTCCCCGGGGCGGGGATAATCCGCACTGCAGTTGTTTTATTATTTACGACGCCGATTGCCGCTTCATCTGCAATAATGGCTGAAATGGTTTCTGCTGTAGTTTCACCAGGGACAACAATCATATCCAGTCCAACAGAGCAGACACAAGTCATTGCTTCCAGCTTCTCAATCGAAAGTGCGCCACTTTGAACAGCTGCTATCATGCCGGCATCTTCGCTCACGGGAATGAATGCTCCACTCAGCCCGCCCACATGTGAGGATGCCATGATGCCGCCCTTCTTTACCGCGTCATTGAGCAGTGCAAGTGCCGCTATTGTGCCGTGTGTGCCGCATTTTTCCAGACCCATCTCCTCGAGTATATATGCTACGCTGTCCCCAACGGCAGGGGTCGGAGCTAGTGAAAGATCCACGATACCGAAAGGAACGTTCAGCCGCTTTGAAGCCTCCTGTGCCACAAGCTGTCCCATTCTGGTGATTTTGAAGGCTGTCTTTTTTATAACATCTGCAACCGTACTGAAGTCTGCACCCTTCACCTTCTCCAGTGCACATTTTACAACCCCGGGGCCACTGATACCTACATTGATTTCACAATCCGGTTCCCCTATACCATGGAAAGCACCTGCCATGAATGGATTGTCCTCAGGTGCATTTGCAAATACAACCAGTTTAGCACACGCCAACCCATCTGAATCAGCAGTCAGCCTGGCGGCATCCTTTATAACAATGCCCATTTGTCTGACCGCATCCATGTTTATACCCGCCTTTGTGGTAGCTACATTTACGGAGGCACAAACCTTATGGGTGGTGGCCAGCGCCTGAGGTATGGAACTGATCAGCTTCATATCTCCGGGGGTGTACCCTTTATGCACTGATGCTGAAAACCCGCCTATAAAGTCGATTCCCAGTTCGTCAGCAGCTTTGTCCAGCGTTGCAGCGAACTTTACATAATCCTCGTCTTCACAGCTCTCTGCTATCAATGCGATCGGCGAAACAGAAACCCTCTTGTTTATTATAGGTATTCCATATTCTTTCTCAACATCCCTGCCAACCTTTACCAGATTCCGAGCATACCTCATGACCTTATCATATATCCTCTGCCTGCATATTTCCCCATCCGGGTGACAGCAATCGCGAAGGGAAATTCCCATTGTGATCGTTCTTATGTCCAGATTTTCATCATGGATCATTTTATATGTTTCTAATATTTCATATTTTGTGAGCATGCTTTACTATTACCCTCCTGCGGCTTCTATAACCTGCACGCTTATATCCGGTGCCTATATCCTGTGCATTGAATTGAATATATCCTCATGCTGGATCTTAACATACAAGCCCAGCCTGGTTCCCTCTTCTTCCAGCTTGTCCGAAAGCTCACTGAAAACAACATTTGAGTCAGCCAGTTCAGCCAGCATGGTCATTGTGAATACATCCTGCATCGTCGTCTGTGATATATCCAATATGTTGACATTACTGTCCGCTAATATCCTACTGATTCCTGCTATGATTCCTACCCTGTCTTTACCAAGCACTGTTACAACAG
Source organism: Bacillota bacterium (assembly GCA_023409615.1). Lineage (GTDB taxonomy): Bacteria > Bacillota > Clostridia > Acetivibrionales > DTU013 > JAEYRF01. Next base: position 4,744 of record JAEYRF010000052.1, read on the forward strand.
CTTTCATTTCTATACACTCCCTGTAATCCGGCATTATTCTTGATGCTCGAATATTGTATACTAGAACTATATCAAACCGGACATAAAAATTCAATAAAAAAGAAGCCCGTGATTGTCCTATAGATTGGCTTATAGATTGGCTTATAGATTGGCTTGTAAATTGTCCTATAAATTGGCTTGTAAACTAGCTTGCAAACTAGCTTATTTAGAAGTGTTCCTTCATCATTTCGGCGGTTTCATCCTTATCATAGATAAAATACCATTTACCACTGATCATTTTGCTTGTACCAGGAATCGTGAAGGTCTTTATTTCATCATCTTCAATTTTTGCAACACTCCCAATATACTGTGTGATATCGGCAAGCGTAATATTGGTTTTGACGTATTGCTGTAGAATGCTGAATATCTTCTGGGATTTTGGGAGATACCTTATATTCAGTTTCTGCTTTATCAACGCCCTCATGAAATCCTGCTGCATGCTGATTCTGCCCAGATCTCCTTCGGTGTAGCCCTGGCCCTTGTAGTTCCCCTTCCTGTATCGTACAAGTTGCTCCGCCTTTTTCCCATTTAGAACCTGTAGTCCCTTTTTAAGATGTATGTGTAGATTCTGCGTCGGATCATCATAATTCATCCTGAAGGGTACATCAAATTCTACCCCGTCGAGCGCATCGATTATTTCGCGAAAACCTTTAAAATCTACAGTTATATAATAATGAACAGAGAATTTGGTGATTTTAGTCAGCTCTTCTGCAACCATTTTCTCACCGCCCTTAGAATACAGAGTATTGATTCTTGTATAGACCCCATCCGCGAGGACCCTTGTATCCCTTGCCACAGAAATTAGGCTCAGAGAGGACGTGGATGGAACAAAATGAAAAAGCATAATGACATCACATCGGGTTTTGTCCCTATCCAATCCAAGTACCATTAGATTAACAGGCATCTCTTTGCTATCACTGCTTTCAATGTGACCGGACAATTGCTCCGTATACTTATTGGGTTCCTTTTCAATAAATGGCGGCGTTGATATTGGACGCCTGTTTTCAAGACCCGACATGAAAAAAAAGCCGTTCACAAACAGGGCAATCAACAGAACAGCACAAAATGATAAAAGCCACCCGATTCTTTTCATATATAACCTCAAACACATACTCTTTTACTTCATTTTATGTAGTATGTGTTATGAGGTTTTTTTCATTCAAATGATATAATGCATGGTTATATCTATAATCATCCGATTGAAGCATTAGTTTTTATATTAAAGTTTAAGTCTTGACCTGATACGTTCCAAAGCTCTTTCCGTATTCTCCCTGCTGCCGAAGGCAGTGAGTCTAAAATACCCCTGCCCGCTGGGTCCAAATCCGGAACCGGGTGTACCGAGAATGTTTGCTTCGCTAAGGAGTTTGTCAAAGAACGCCCATGAATCCATATTATTTGGTGTCCTAAGCCAGATGTATGGTGCATTAATGCCGCCAAACACTTCGATTCCAAGGTCATTGAGCCCTTTTCGAATGATGGAGGCATTTTCCATATAGTAATCAATGATCGCCTTAGTCTGTACTTTACCCTCTTCACTATAAACCGCATGAGCGGCTCTTTGTATGATGTAGGATGCACCGTTGAATTTTGTCGTCTGTCTTCTGTACCACAATTGGTTGAGCGATACATGTCCGCCATTGGCGTTTTCAGCTATCACCGTCTTTGGTATAACTGTATATGCACAGCGAGCACCTGTGAATCCGGCCGTTTTAGAAAAACTGCGGAATTCAATTGCGACTTCTTTTGCGCCTTCAACCTCATATATGCTGTGAGGGACATCTTCATCTCTAATATAGGCCTCATATGCAGCATCATAAAGAATAATGCATTTATTGGTTTTTGCATAATCCACCCACTTTTTCAGCTGCTCCCTTGATAGTGTAGTGCCTGTGGGATTGTTCGGGAAACACAGATATATCATATCCACCTTTTGGGTTGGAAAATCAGGTGAAAAGTTGTTTTCCGCATTACATGGCATATAGACTACATTATCAAAACGACCGCTCGTTTTATCGTAGTTACCAGTCCTTCCGGCCATGACATTACTGTCAAGGTAAACAGGATAAACAGGGTCGGTCAGTGCAACGATATTATCACTGCTGAAGAGCTCCTGGATGTTTGCCGTATCGCTTTTTGCTCCGTCGGAGATGAATATCTCGTCCATTTTCAATGAAACGCCTCTGGATTTATAATCGTTTTCAATAATTGCGTTGATCAGGAAGTCATACCCGTAGCCATCGGGCCCATAACCCTTAAATGTGCTCTCCTGTGCCATCTCATCAACTGCATTGTGCAGACTCTGTATTACTGCACTCTGCAGAGGCTTCGTCACATCTCCTATACCAAGCCTTATGACATCAGCTTCTGGATGCGCCTTAAGAAAAATATCTTTTCTTCTTGCGACTTCAGCAAAAAGGTAGTTGCCAGGTAGTTTTAAATAGTTGTCATTAATAAGCGCCATATAATTCACTCCTTTGTTGCAGGAATTCCTGCAAATTTTCTAATAACTCGATCTCTCCATCAAATACTTTGACCGCAGGTCCGGTCATATAAACATGATTATCCTTTTCGTCCCATTCGACCACCAAATTGCCGCCCAGAAGCTTTACAGTGACTTTTCTTTCGCTAAGGCCGTTAAGCACCGAAGCCACTGCTACTGCGCAGGCGCCCGTCCCACATGCAAGCGTTTCTCCGGCACCTCTCTCCCAGACTCTCATTTTCAACGTTTTTCTGTCCAGCACCTGAACAAATTCACTGTTGATTTTATTGGGAAAAAGCTCATGAGCCTCCATCAGAGGCCCGTAGACCTCGAGTTGAAAATCATCCACATTCTCGACAAAGGAAACCGCGTGTGGGTTACCCATGGACACGCAGGTCACATTAAAAATCCTGTCCCTGACCGTTACAGGCTGGGAAAGAAACAGGTTCTCAACCTCCTTCGGGCAGATGGCCGGGATCTCATCAGGCTTCAGTACTGGCTCGCCCATATCAACCGTGACTAACACAACACGTCCGTCTTTGACCGTAAGAACAAGCGTCTTGATCCCTGCCAGGGTTTCCAGCGTAATCTTAGTTTTAGCAGTAAGTCCGCTGTCATAGACGTATTTCCCGATGCACCTGCTCGCATTTCCGCACATCTCAGCTTCCGACCCATCAGAGTTGAACATGCGCATCCGAAAGTCGGCAATATCTGAGTGCATAATAAGTACCAGGCCGTCGGAGCCTATCCCGAAATGCCTGTCGCTAAGCCATTTTGAAAGTTCAGATGGATCATCCGGGCAATTCTTCAAACAATCAACATATATATAATCATTCCCCAACCCATGCATTTTCGTGAATTTTATAGAATTTTTCTTTAAAGTAACTTGTTCCATTTTTGCAACCTCCGACATCAAATCCTGCAAATATTATAACATAACATTATAAGATGGCAAATATTTTTTTTGAAGAATACAATGAATTTTAACTTCACTACGAATGTTGTGATTGTCCCTTATATTTAATATAATAATGGGATGATGAAGATACCCGAAGCATTATCAAAACTACTGAAGCAAGAAACCGCAGGACAGGCTATCCGCTATGTTGTGACAGGCCTGTGCAGCGCCGCATTTGAGTTCGCATTACTCTTTGTATTCAAAGATCTTGCGGGACTGTCTGTCATTGTCTCAAACTCTGCTGCCCTTTCCATCGTCTTCTGGTTCAACTTCCTCATGAACAGATATTGGTCTTTCAAGTCTAAGATAAAACTGAGCAAACAGCTAGCTATGTATCTGGTGCTATTTATCTTCAACCTCGGCGCCTCTGACCTGATTATGTACCTGCTGGTTGACAGGCTTTCCATGCAATACCTTCTGGCCAAAGTATTCGCTATCGGTGCCGTGGTATGCTGGAACTTTGTAATATATAAGAAAGTGATTTACAAATAACACATCTGTCATAGACAGCGTGCGACACACCACCTTCATACTAAACGGTATCAAAGTGAGCAAAAAATTCAGTTCTGGGCAGAAAATTGTTCGATTTTCAACAATTTGGTTTAGTAATTCATCACAATCCCGAATTATGTAACCCTTATAGACAATTAATTCCTTTTTTGCTAAATTTATCGCCCAAAAGCGAAAATTTTGCTCACTGTGATAAAAACACAGATTAAACAGCAAGGCTCTGACTGTTTGGCAAGTCCTACTTATAACTTTTAATCTTTTAATCTACTAATCTTTTAATCTATTAATCTCTTAATCTATCTTGGGGCACAAAAAAACCACCGTTTTCGGTGGCTTCTGTGTGAAATATAAATTTTGGTGGAGGGAGATGGATTCGAACCATCGAAGTCACTGACAACAGATTTACAGTCTGCCCCCTTTGGCCGCTCGGGAACCCCTCCATGCTATAACCTGCGCCGCTTTTTGACCGGCGCAAGTTATATAATACAATAGAGAGTTTGCCTTGTCAAGTATAAATAATTCCAAACATACAGTATAAATAATACAAACATACAATGACTGGGAGTATATGTCGTCGAAGTGTCATTCAGATATCATTTTCCCAAAATCACTTCAATCTTCTCCAATTCATCCTTGCTGAACTCAAGATTGTCAATGGCCCTGACACAGTCATCCACCTGGCTGACTTTGCTGGCTCCGATCAATGCTGATGTAACACGCCCTCCACGCAGCACCCAGGCAAGAGCCATCTGTGCGAGAGTTTGGTTCCTGCTCACGGCTATTTCATTAAGCTTACATACCTTGTCCACAACCTCATCGGTAATGTTCTCGGCTTTCAGGAAAATGCTGTGACCTGCAGCCCTTGAATCTTCAGGGATACCAGAGAGATACTTGTTGGTCAGCAAGCCTTGTGCCAATGGAGAGAACACAATCGAGCCTATGCCTTCCTTCTCAAGCAGGTCAAGAAGTCCGTCCTCGATCCAGCGAGAGAACATATTGTAATTGGGCTGATGGATCAGGCAAGGTGTTCCAAGATCTTTTAATATCTTGACTGCATTTTTCATTTCAGGCACTCTGTAGTTAGATAAGCCAATATATAATGCTTTGCCCTGGCGTACAATTGAATCGAGTGCGCCCATGGTCTCTTCCAACGGTGTATCAGGGTCAGGTCTGTGATGATAAAATATGTCAACATAATCCAGACCCATTCTCTTAAGGCTTTGCTCCAAACTGGACACTAAATACTTTCTGGAGCCAAAATCCCCGTAAGGCCCGGGCCACATATAATATCCGGCCTTGCTGGATATTATCATTTCATCTCTGTAATCCTTGAAATCAGCTTTCAGGATCTTACCAAAATTTTCTTCGGCGCTTCCAGCCGGCGGTCCGTAATTGTTGGCCAGATC
>JAEYRF010000169.1 GCA_023409615.1 Bacillota bacterium
AACCAGAGAAGCCATAGATCCTGTTAGATATATGTCAAACCATTCTTCGGGGAAAATGGGTTTTGCAGTTGCTGAGGCTGCCGTTGCCAGGGGGGCACAGGTGATATTGGTCGCAGGACCTGTTTCCATTGAGAGACCTAATGGTGTGGACTATATTCCGGTTTTATCAGCTGATGAGATGTATGATGCGGTGATGAAGCACTACATATCCTGTGATGCTGTGGTCATGGCGGCGGCGGTGGCTGATTATAAAGTGGAGACACCTGCGGATTTAAAAATCAAAAAGAACGCTGACGAATGGACGCTGAGACTTGCAAAAAACAAAGATATTCTGAAGGAATTGGGCAAGATAAAAGGAGACAGGATATTGGCCGGTTTTTGTGCTGAGACTGATCACCTGCTGGAGAACGCGGATAAGAAAGTCAAGGAGAAGAAGCTCGATTTTATTGTAGCAAATGATGTAACCATCGAGGGTGCAGGCTTTGGCACAGATACTAATATTATTACGATATTAAGGGCAGATGGATCGAAAGCTGAACTACCGCTGATGAGTAAGCTGTTGGCGGCGCACAGGATTTTAGATGTGGTCGGCGAAATATCAAGGATTAGGAATATTAATCCGGTTTTAAAAGAATAGATGGCTGTGGCGAGTCAATAAAGAATACGAAGAATAGATGGCTGTGGCGAGTCAATAAAGAATACGAAGAATATATGGCTGTGATAAGTCAATAAATACAAAGAATAAGTGGTTGTAAAAGAATAAAAAGACAGATGGAGGCAATTACGCATGTTAACAGAGAAGTCAATGGAGAGGATAGTAGCACTTTCGAAAAACAGAGGTTTTGTGTATCCGGGTTCAGAAATATACGGCGGCCTGGCCAATGCCTGGGATTATGGTCCATTGGGCGTGGAGCTCAAGAATAATGTCAAGAAAGCCTGGTGGAAGAAATTTGTACAGGAGAGCCCATATAATGTGGGTGTTGACTGTGCTATTCTTATGAATCCGCAGGTGTGGGTTGCTTCAGGCCATGTGGGAGGTTTCAGCGATCCTCTGATTGACTGTAAAAACTGCAAGAGCAGACACAGGGCTGATAAATTGATTGATGACTGGAACAGGGAAAATGCAATAGAGCTTTCTGTGGATGGCTGGGATAATGAACAATTGATGGGATACATAAAGGAAAAAGGCGTTAAATGTTCGGGTTGCGGTTCCGGGGACTTTACGGAGATCCGTAAGTTTAACCTGATGTACAAAACATTTCAGGGCGTTACTGAGGATTCCAAGGCAGAGATATATCTGAGGCCTGAGACTGCTCAGGGCATTTTCGTTAACTTTAAAAACGTGCAGAGAACGACCAGGAGGAAAATTCCATTTGGAATAGGTCAAATAGGAAAATCCTTTAGAAACGAGATTACCCCGGGAAACTTTATCTTCAGAATTCGAGAGTTTGAGCAAATGGAGCTGGAGTTTTTCTGCGAACCGGGAAAGGATATGGAATGGTTCCTGTATTGGAAGGATTTCTGCTTCAAGTGGCTGGTGAATTTTGGACTCACTGAGGAGAATCTGAGGATGCGTGACCATAAGAAAGAGGAACTGTCCCATTACAGCAATGCGACCACAGATATTGAATTCAAGTTCCCATTCGGATGGGGAGAGCTGTGGGGCGTTGCAGACAGAACCGACTTCGACCTGAAGCAGCATATGAAGTACTCAAAGGATGATTTGTCCTATTTTGATCCTGTTACCAATGAGAAGTATGTTCCGTATTGCATAGAACCCTCTCTTGGCGCCGACAGAGTTACGCTTGCATTCCTGTGTGACGCGTATGATGAGGAAGAGGTCGCACAGGGGGATGTCAGGACTGTCATGCGTTTCCATCCGGCCCTTGCACCTGTCAAGATTGGTATTCTTCCGCTTTCAAAGAAGCTGGGTGATGAGGCATACAAGTTGTATGAAAAGCTCACCCGCAAATACTATTGTGAGTACGATGAAACAGGCAGTATAGGTAAGCGTTACAGGAGACAGGATGAGATTGGTACACCATACTGCATAACATTTGATTTTGATTCGCTGGAAGATGCAAGTGTGACGATCAGAGACAGAGATACGATGACTCAGGAGAGAATCAGGATAGATGAACTAGATGCGTATTTCGAAAATAAATTTGAGTTTTAATCATGGCGCCCCATAGAGGGCGCCTTTACGATTTTGAGGAAGACAAGGACGAATCTAACTTGAGTGGACTCAAGATGTGTACTCTGCTGTATGACAGAGTAACAGGTGTGATTTCTTTATTACGATGCTCAAATTTGCAACTAATGGGGAGTAATAGTAAATAGAAATAGTTATTTTCTAAAATTTTCTTTATTAAAAGGTGCCTTTCCGGGTGCCTTTGTGTTTAAAAATTATTTTTAAGGGAAAATAGTTATAGGTTTTGTATATAATTTTATAAGCAATACCAATATATTCAAATATTCAAATTATGCGATATAATTTATTGACAAGGACGTAGCTTTTTGAGAAAATGATATAGCAAATTTGAAATACTGGAGAGTGCGATGAATACGAAAATTGTAATAGTTGGAGCCGGCTATGCCGGTGTTTTAACAGCTAAAAAGCTCAGTAAAAGGTTTAAGAATGTTAAGGATCTATCAATCACAATTATCGACAAAAATCCATTCCATACAATGTTGACTGAACTGCATGAGGTTGCGGCCGGACGTGTGGATGAGGACAGCATAAAGATCAGCCTGAAGAGAGTGTTTGCAGGCAGGAAAGTTGATGTGAAGCACGATAATGTGCAATCAATCGATTTCGAACATAAGGTAGTCAATGGAAGCAAAGAAAAGTATTCCTACGATTATCTTGTTCTGGCTGCTGGTTCCAAGCCCACTTATTACGGAGTGGCCGGTGCTGCCGAGAATTCTTTTAAGTTATGGTCTTATGAGGATGCTGTCATTCTGAGGGAGCATATACTCAATTCGTTCAGAAAGGCTGCTGCCACAACGGATCTTGAGGAAAGGAAACGGCTGTTGACTTTCCATGTTGTCGGGGCTGGTTTTACCGGCGTTGAGATGGCAGGTGAGCTTGCGGAATATGTTCCAATATTATGTGATAAATATGAGATACCAAGAGAAATGGTCTCAATTTCAGATATCGATGTATTAACAAGGACTGTTCCCGCTTTGCCTGAGAAACTCTCTTCAAAGGTGCAAAGACGTCTGGAGAAAATGGGCGTCAGAGTATTACTAAAAACTAATGTTGTAAGTATAGGCCCTGATTTCATAGAGATAGATATTGATGGAAAAACTGTTCGAGAAAAATCGGGCACGGTTATATGGGCTGCCGGTATCGAGGCTTCTGACATTACGGCTAACGCGGCACAGACGTTGACATCTGCCGGCAGAGGACGTATTCAGCTGGATTCACACCTGCGCTCCATTGATAATGAACATGTTTATGTAGCCGGCGACAATATGCTCTATACTCCAAAAGGTGAGAAGGAGCCTGTACCGCAGGTAGTTGAGAACTGTGAACAAAGTGCTGATGTAGTTGCACACAATATTACATGTGCAATCACCGGAAAAGGAGAAATGGAGGAATACCAGCCAAAATTCCACGGGATAATGGTTAGTATCGGCGGACGTTACGGTGTTGCGCATGTGGGTATGCCAAACAAAATGTTCAGCTTGCCGTCCTTTCTGGCGATGTTTGCAAAGCATTTTATCAATATCATTTACTATATTCAGGTATTGGGCTGGAATAAGGCATTCAGTTATCTGAAACATGAATTTTTCACCATCAGGAATCGCAGAAGCTTTGTGGGTGGACATTTGTCCAATAGAACCCCCAGCTTCCTCTTGATGCCTCTGAGAGTTTTTCTTGGCGCAGTGTGGGTGTTTGAAGGTATTAAAAAAATACTTGAGGGATGGTTTGTGTCACCAAAGCTGAACGGTTTTTTCAGTGGAGCCTGGAGCTGGTATGAGAGCATTTTAAATCCCTCTGCCGACGGAACAAGCGCGGCTACAACGGTAGCAGAAAGCGCTGCCAATACAGCCTCTGATGCGGTTAGTGCGGCCACAGCTGTTGCAGAAAGTGCTGCTAGTACAGCCTCTGATGCTGTTAGTGCAGCTACAGCTGTCGCTGAGGGTTCTGCTGAGGCGGTGGCAAGTGCCGGAACTGCGATTATCGACTTTAACTTTTTAGGGTTGTTCAGGGCAATCTTTGTCAGTGCGAAAGAACCCATTAAATCAACACTGGAAGATTTTGCTTTCCTGCTGGATGTACCGCTTGTGAAATGGTTTGTTAATACGCTGATACTACCAAATGAATCTGTACAGATGTTCATGCAGATATTTATCGTCATTGCTGAGATTCTTATAGGACTGGCATTAATCGGCGGATTGTTTACAACGCCGGCATCTGCAGCATCTCTGATACTTCAGGCCATGTTTGTCACGACTACCGGTTTATACCTTTCTACGTTCTGGATGGTGTTTGCTGCTATCGCATTGCTGATAGGAGCAGGCAGAACTTTGGGACTGGATTATTGGGTTATGCCGGCTTTGAAAAACAAATGGAAGAACGTGAGATGGGCTAGAAAGTGGTATTTATATCATGACTGATAGTATTGCAGAGAACCCGGGTGCAATAATAAAAATTCAATTTGAAGATGCTTTTGCGCTTGTAAAGGAAGAGGTCAACACAGTGCTGTCGACCTCTCCCCGTATTGTTCGCGGATATACAGAGCATCTTGCGGGATCACAGGGTAAGTACATCCGTGCGATGTCATTGCTGACATGCGCCATGGATCTTGATGGCATGATTTCACAAAGCGCTGTTAAGCTGGCATCTGCAATTGAGATCCTGCATCTTGCGACGCTTGTACACGATGATGTAATCGATGATGCCGATTTGCGCAGAGGAATCCCAACCCTCCAGAAGAAGTTTGGAAAGAGGACCGCTGTGATATGCGGGGACTATCTTTTAAGTGTTGCACTGCGGATGGCTGCATCTATACCCGAAAAAAAAGATTACATGGAGATTGATATTCCGGATTATGTTATGAGGATTTGCTATGGGGAACTGTTCCAGCAAGTGAATAATGGTAATTACAATTTATCAGTTTATCAATATCTGAAAATCATATCCGGGAAAACAGCTGCACTATTTGAGGCTTCCTATTTTGCAGGAGCGCTTCTTTCCGGCTGCGACCGATCGCAAATAAAGCTTTACAAAAAAATGGGGCGTTGTCTTGGCATGATATTTCAACTGATCGACGACTGCATGGATTTTGAAGCGACGGAAAGTATTGCCCAAAAGCCGGTACAATCTGATTTTGAGAAGAATGTCATCACTTTACCCATTATTCAAGCTTTTCGCATGGTTGCAGGATTAAAGGATAAGGCACAAAAGGACGCTTTATCGACACAGGAGTTGAATCAGGCTGTTTCTGAAGCCGGCGGCTTAAGTTTTACCAGGCTGGTTGCAAAAAAATACTATAATAAATATATGAAAATACTTAACAGTTTGGGTACAGCAGAAGATAAGCATAGTGGTCTTGAAAGGATTCTGAATAAGGCCTTTCGTGTGTTTCAGGACTGAGATTGTTGTGAGAGGGATCGGTGATAGACAGTGTTGGAACGTTTTTTGAGTTATGTGGAGATCAAAACAAAAATAACAAGTTTGTTTGCATTTTTAATGACAATTGCGTTTATTATTTACAGGGAGCAGGAGATTAGCTGGAAGCGGACGATTGTGTTTTTCTGTTCGATGTTCATCTTTGATTTGACAACAACTGCAATTAATAACTATATTGATACTAAAACAAATGAACAGACTCTACAGTTCAAAAGACAAAAATCATTAATCATCATTTTTGTGCTGTTTGGAATCAGTGCCGCGCTTGGCTTGTATCTTGCTTTTATCACCGATATTGTTGTTCTGCTGCTTGGCGGTTTATGCTTTTTGGCAGGAGTCCTTTACACATACGGGCCGGTGCCAATATCCAGACAACCATTGGGAGAGATCCTCTCAGGGGTATTTTACGGACTGTTTATCCCATTTTTGCTTCTATATATCAATATGCCGGAGGGGACGTTTCTATCATTTGTCATCGGATGGGATAAAGTCAGTGCGGAAATCTTTGTGAGGCCTGTTCTGGAGGTGCTCCTGCTGTCTGTCATCCCGGTGTGTACGACCGCCAATATAATGCTTGCAAATAACATTTGTGATGTGGAGAAGGATGTTGCTGTCAAGCGCCATACACTGCCCTATTATCTTGGTAAAAAGGCGCTAATCCTCTTTGCGACCCTATATTATCTTTGCTATGCCGATATGATACTGATGGTGGCATTAGGGATATTATCTCCGGTTTGCCTGTTGCTTCTGCCGACATTTTTGATCGTTCAGAAGAATATTAACATTTTCATGAAGCACCAGGAAAAGGCTACGACATTCGTAACTTCTATTATAAATTACATAACGATAATGGGGGCGACTTCGCTGCTGATCTTCATCAGTGCGTTGTGACCGATATAAAATGAATTTTTTTAAAAAAACAGATATCATTGTTATCGCTGTGATAATAGCAGCCTCTGCTGTTATATGGCTTGTGTACAACAGCATCTTTGCCGGAAGGACAGCGAAGGCTGAAATATACTATTATTCAAAGCTGGTTCAAACACTGGATTTGACTACCGGGTCTGAAAAAGTATTTTCTATTGAAGAGAATGGTGAAGTTGTTTTTAAGCTCGATAAAGAGGGTAATATACAGTTTATAAAGTCTGATTGCCCGGATAAGGTGTGCATACGTTCGGGTAAGCTGCACATGGTTGGACAGAGCGCAGCCTGTCTGCCAAACGGGATAGTAATAAAAATCGTCCCGCGGGGCGAGCGCAGCGAGGATGACATGGATATTGTCGTTGGCAGATAAGTGAGAGGATAATAGATAGCAGAATGACAGGAAAAGGTACACAGAATATTAAAACACGGCGTCTGGTCCATGCCGGACTTATATTCGCACTTGCGCTTGTACTAACGATTGTTGAGAATACAATTCCATCACTGCCGCTGCCGGTGCCCGGAGTTAAGTTCGGGTTGTCGAACATTGCTGTTATGTATGCCATGATTTTCCTATCAAAGGGTCAGGCCTACTCAATCGCAATACTAAAGGCAATGTTCGTATTCATGACCAGAGGTTTGATCGCAGGAATACTAAGCCTTTCCGGAGGGATACTATCATTGACGGTTATGCTGGTAATATTGATAATTTTTAGAGATAAGATATCTTACATGGTCCTTAGTATTTCTGGAGCGGTTGCCCATAATTTAGGACAATTCGCAGTAATTACTGTGATATACACGGGGTTGTATATGTGGGCATATTTGCCTGTATTGCTTGTATCGGGTGTTGTGGCAGGTATTATTACAGCCACATTGTTGAGGTTTATTATTCCAGCTCTAAAAAAGCTGGGCTAACAATAAAAAACAATTATATATGGAGGAATGTTTATGAAGAAAATTATTGCATTGATTCTGACACTAGCTATCTCAATTGTTATACTTGCAGGCTGCGGAGCAGGTTCGGCAGCAGGGGGTGCTGTGAAGACAGGCTTAGGTGTTGTGTCATCCATTGCAAAGTCAACAGATGTGACAGCTGAGAAGGAAGGGCTAGCACAAATTGATTCAACTATTGCAGCAGTTACAGTAGACAAAGATGGCAAGATCGTGAAATGTGAAATCGATGCTGCACAGACAAAAATCAATTTTTCAGCAGAAGGAAAGATTACAACTGCACTTGACACCGCTTACGAAACAAAACAGGAACTTGGCGATGATTATGGAATGAGAAAAGCTTCAGGAATTATGAAGGAATGGAATGAGCAAGCAGATGCATTCGCAGCTTATGTGGTCGGCAAGACTCTTGCGCAAGTCAAGGGGATCGCAGTGGCGGAAGGTGTTCCGACGGCATCAGATTTGACTTCCTCTGTAACAGTTCATATCAGCGACTTTACAGCAGCAATTGAAAAAGCGGTAAACAATGCTCAGGATCTTGGTGCAAAGGCTGGCGACAAGCTTGGTCTTGGTGTTGTTACTACGATCAACAAGTCCACAGATGCTACGGCAGAGAAGGAAGGTCTGGCACAGGCATATTCCATGTATACAGCATCAACATTTGCTGCTGATGGAAAAATTACAAGCTCGGTTATTGATGGATCCCAATCAAATGTGAATTTCTCCACTGAAGGAAAGGTTACTAGTGATTTGGCAGCTGAGCTTAAGACAAAGAATGAGCTTGGTGATGCTTATGGTATGAGAAAGGCTTCAGGAATTAAGAAGGAATGGAATGAGCAGGCTGCAGCATTTGCAAAATATGTGGTTGGAAAGACCGCAGCTCAAGTCAGCGGTATTGCTGTAAAAGAAGGAGTGCCAACTGACTCTGAGCTTACCAGCTCTGTTACAGTACACGTTACTGATTTTATGACGATCATCGAAAAAGCATCTACTAATGCAAGATAGTTTTAATCAGTTAATTATGTTATGATAGAGCAGAGAGGCAATCTAATTGCCTCTCTGACTTTTTTTAAAAGGAATAGGAGTAACCGGTGAGAATAACTGCTGCAGTATTATCTGTTTTGATGCTATTGAATTTATCGGCATGCGGTAAAAAAGTGTCACGTTATGAAGCCGAATTTTTGAAGCTTTTTGATACGCTGACTAAAATTGTGGCTTATTCAGATAGCGAAGCTGAGTTCTCAAAACAAGCTCAACAGATTCACGACAATTTGAAGGAGTACCACGAGCTTTATGACATTTATAATGATTATGAGGGGATCAATAATTTAAAGACAGTCAATGATAATGCCGGGATTGCCCCTGTAAAGGTGGACCGGAGGATTATTGATCTGATCAGTTTTTCACTAGACTGGTATGAAAAGACTGATGGAAAGGTTAATATTGCTTACGGTGCTGTACTGAAAATTTGGCACGATTACCGGGAGGCGGGGATAGAGGATCCGGAAAAGGCCCAATTGCCCCCGGAGGATCAATTGCGGGAAGCAGCAAAGCATACCGATATCCATAAGATTATTATTGATGAGGATGAATCCACAGTGTTTCTGGAAGATCCCGATATGAGGCTTGACGTGGGTGCGGTCGCAAAGGGATACGCAACAGAGCAGGTATGCCGCATTGCTGTGGAAAATGGTTTTACATCGGGACTAGTCAGTGTGGGTGGAAATGTGAGAGCAATCTCCGGTAAAAGTGCGGGGAGCAAAAAATCAGGCGGCATACTCCCCTGGAATGTTGGTATTCAGAACCCTGATTTAGAAAGTGAAGAGTCTCAGATCCATATTATAGATCTGATTGATGGATCGCTTGTTACAAGTGGTATTTATGAGCGCTATTACACTGTTAACGGTAAGCAATACCATCATATTATTGATCCCGAAATATTATACCCGGCTGATTATTTTATGTCGATATCAATTGTCTGTCAGGACTCAGGTGTGGCTGACGCTCTTTCCACAGCAGTTTTCAACATGACCTATGAACAGGGATTCAAATTTATTAGCAATATACCTGACACACAGGCGATGTGGGTCTTAAAAAACGGTGACCTTAGATATAGTGAGGGCTTCAAAGATCTTTTCACAAAATAGAGATAAAAATACAAAATAATGGGCAATGCTATTTGTGAAGCAAAGTGCGGTATACTATAGTCTAGGATATAGTTGTATTTCATTTTGATTTGTATACAAAGTACGAGAAATTTGAATGAAAAGGTATTCTTTTTCAATTATTATGTTATAATAGTATGGGCTATGGGAAGATTTTTGATTCGTATGTATTATAATCTTTATCATACATTATTTACTACATATTAAATGGAGGTATATATGGCAAAGTTTGTTTATTTATTCAAAGAGGGAAATGCTTCAATGAAAAATTTGCTTGGAGGCAAAGGAGCAAATCTAGCTGAAATGACCGGTTTAGGTCTGCCTGTGCCGAGGGGTTTTACTGTAACAACAGAGGCTTGTACACAGTATTACAATGATGGACAGAAGATTTCAATGGAAATCGAAGGACAGATATATGATGCGCTGACTACTACAGAAGCCGTTGTCGGCAAAAAATTCGGGGATCCATCGAATCCGTTCCTCGTATCGGTTCGCTCCGGTGCAAGAGCATCCATGCCCGGCATGATGGATACCATCTTGAATCTCGGCCTCAATGACACTGTTGTTGAAGGACTTGCAAAGCTCACTTCAAACGAGAGATTCGCTTATGACAGTTATAGAAGATTCATTCAGATGTTCAGTGATGTTGTTATGGAAGTGGAAAAGCCAAAATTTGAACATATTCTTGATGCAGTTAAGAAAGAAAACGGCGCGAAGGGTGATACAGACCTGACTGCTGACAATCTGAAAGAGGTTGTCAAGAGATATAAGCAAATGTACAAGGAAGAAAAGGGCACTGAATTTCCACAGGATCCCAAGGTGCAATTGATGGAGGCTATAAAAGCTGTTTTCCGTTCATGGGATAATCCAAGGGCTAATGTGTATAGAAGAATGAATGATATTCCAAGCGACTGGGGCACTGCCGTTAACGTACAGGAAATGGTATATGGAAACATGGGTGATGATTCCGGTACAGGTGTTGCGTTTACAAGAAATCCGTCCACAGGCGAGAAGAAGCTGTATGGCGAATTCTTGATGAACGCTCAGGGCGAGGATGTTGTTGCCGGTATCAGAACTCCGCAGACTATTGACCATATGAATGAGATCAACCCGGCTGCATACGACCAGTTCGTTGCAATAGCCGAGAAACTTGAAAAGCATTATAAAGATATGCAGGATATGGAGTTCACCATTGAGAAGGGCAAGCTCTTCATGCTCCAGACGAGAAACGGCAAGAGAACGGCTGCTGCCGCGCTGAAGATAGCTGTTGACCTGGTTGATGAAGGAATGGTAACGAAGGAAGAAGCATTATTGAAGGTAGATCCCAAACAGTTGGATGCTTTGCTGCACCCGAGTTTTGACCAGAAGGCGATGAAATCAGCATCAGTTATTGCTAAGGGACTTCCGGCATCTCCTGGAGCAGCAACAGGTAAGGTGTACTTTACTGCTGAGGAAGCTGTTGCGGCGTTTAATAATGGCGAAAAGAAAGTTATCCTTATCAGGCTTGAGACATCACCTGAAGATATTGAAGGTATGAATGTGTCACAGGGTATCCTGACAGGACGCGGCGGCATGACTTCCCACGCGGCTGTTGTAGCACGTGGCATGGGCACTTGTTGTGTAGCAGGATGCAGTGAAGTGAAGATATATGAAAAAGAAAAATATTTTACAGATAAGAACGGTAAAAAATATGTTGAAGGCGACTGGATCTCTCTGGACGGCTCAACAGGTAACGTTTACGGAGAGCAGCTTCCCACGGTTGAAACTGAAATGACAGGTGACTTTGCGAAATTTATGGCCTGGGCTGATGAGATCAGAACTCTTAAGGTCAGAACTAATGCAGACACCCCGAGAGATGCCAGACAGGCTATTAAGTTCGGAGCAGAAGGAATCGGCCTTTGCCGTACCGAGCATATGTTCTTCGAACCCGACAGGATATTTGCTTTCAGGCAGATGATCGTATCAAGCAATGTTGAGCAGAGAAAGAAAGCGCTTGAGAAGATCCTTCCAATGCAGAGAGGCGATTTTGAAGGTCTCTTTACAGAAATGAAGGGCTATCCTGTGACGATCAGACTCCTGGATCCTCCGCTGCATGAGTTCCTGCCGCAAGAGGATGCAGATATCAAGGCACTGGCAAGTGAGCTTAATATATCTTCAGATGAGCTGAAGGCACTGATAAAGAGCCTGCATGAGCTCAATCCGATGATGGGCCACAGAGGCTGCCGCCTGGCCGTCTCATATCCTGAGATTGCCGAGATGCAGACCAGAGCAATTATTGAAGCTGCTATCAATGTTAATAAAGGTGGGATGACCATTGTTCCCGAGATAATGATTCCACTGGTATGTGAGGTGAAGGAACTGAAGTTTGTCAAGGATATTGTCGTCTCAACAGCCGATGCAGTCATCGCCGAAGCGGGTGTTAAGCTTGACTACACGGTCGGAACCATGATTGAAATCCCAAGAGCAGCATTGCTGGCAGATGAGATTGCTACCGAGGCTGAATTCTTCTCCTTTGGTACAAACGATCTGACACAGATGACTTACGGACTCAGCCGTGATGATGCCGGCAGGATACTGGATGATTATTACAAAGTTAAAATATTCGAATCCGACCCAACGTCCAAGGTTGACCAGGCTGGCGTTGGCAAGCTGATGAAGATAGCAGTTGCGGGCGGCAAAGCTACAAGGCCGAATATCAAGCTGGGCATCTGCGGTGAGCACGGCGGAGATCCTTCATCCGTTGAATTCTGCCATGAGATCGGATTGAGCTATGTTTCATGTTCGCCGTACCGTGTGCCGATCGCAAGACTTGCAGCAGCCCAGGCGGTTATAAAGAGTAAACAGTAATTGTCAACATTAGTGAAACAATCCGGCACCCTATCAGAAATGGTAGGGTGCTTTGTTTATTTATTCACTGAATTTACTTAAGAGAGGTTATGGGTTATAATAGCCATATCATCTGTATTTATATGTATGGCAAGAAACTGAAGGCAATTAAATTTCGAATGAAAGGGTGCCGGAAGATGTATGGATTATTCATTGAGAAAATTGAACAAAAACTGAAGGCAGCTGAGAAAAGTGCTCTTATTTTTATTGACGTGGATAATTTCAAGTATGTGAATTATACATATGGACATAAATTTGGAGACCGTCTTCTGGAAAGGTTTTATGAAATCCTTACAGGGTTGCTCAATGATAACTGTACTATTTACAGAATTGGCGGAGATAAATTTGCTGTTCTGGTGGAGCGGTTCGAAACGATTCAGGAAATTGAAAAACTTGCCATTACTTTACTCAAAGGGTTGAAGCTGGTTAGGCTGGATGGGAAGGTCTTTTACTATACAGTCAGTATAGGCATTTCGTTTTATCCCGAGCATGGCAGTACAGTGGATGATTTATGTAAAAGCGCTGATATTGCCTTTGAAAAAGCAAAAGAGACAGGGAAGAATAAAATAGTCATTTATAGTGATTCAATGATTTTAGAGGTACAGGAATGGGTATTGATTGAAAGTTATCTGCGCAATGCGTTGGAAAACAATGAATTTGAGCTTTATTTTCAGCCAATATATGAAACACAGAACGGAAGGATATCCGGATTTGAAACGTTGGTTAGATGGAGAAACGATGAGATGGGCTTTGTTATGCCTGATAAGTTTATCGAGGTCGCAGAAGATACGCATATGATTATTTCCATTGGAGAGTGGATATTCCGAAATGCCTGTATGTTCCAAAAGAATCTGCAACAGGAAGGGTACAAGGACATAGTGGTCTCTGTGAATGTATCAAGGCTTCAACTTCTTCAGGAGGATTTTGTGGAAGTTGTGATGGATATGCTGGAAATGGTCGGTATAAGTCCTGATAGCATGGAAATTGAGGT
Organism: Bacillota bacterium; assembly: GCA_023409615.1. GTDB lineage: Bacteria > Bacillota > Clostridia > Acetivibrionales > DTU013 > JAEYRF01. The sequence goes on from JAEYRF010000169.1 coordinate 13,559, forward strand.
TGCAGAACCCATTCTCGCAGAAGCTCGTGATTTAATCTCAGATAAACTGAAGACACTCAATGGAAATGGACTGAGGATCACGATGGATGGCTTTGGTAAAGGATATTCTTCGATGAACTTTCTGAAACAGCTTCCAATCACATCGCTCAAGATTGATAAATCTATTGTTGATACTATTAATGGTAAGCAGGGAAGTGTGTCTCTGGTCGATTATATGGTACATGTTGCAAAGAGTATAGATTTGAATGTTTTGGCTGAAGGTATTGAAACTCGGGAACAATATGATTATATGCAAAACATTAGGTGTGACCGTCTGCAGGGGTATTTCCTAAGCAGGCCACTTTCTGAGAGGGATGCGATTGGCAAGCTACAGCATAAAGGTGATGAGGATAAGGCATAACATCGAATGAGACAGGGAGCATAACGGATGACTTTTCTGAATTCAATTGAGAGTATTCTGACGATTATTATTTTGATCATGACCGGATATTTTCTGACCCGTGCGGGTTGGTTTAACGATGCTACAGGTAAGACTTTTTCAAAGATAATCCTGAATATTTCGCTTCCCTGCTATATGCTTTATAATATCACATCAACCTTTGACAGAGCAGAATTGCTTGACTTTGCCGTAAATTTGGCTGTTCCGTTTTTATCTATAGGGTTGAGCTACTTTATAGCTATACTTGTGAGTAACATCATAAAGGTGGACAGATGCAGGAAGGGTGTATTCCGCTCAATGTTTTTTGCATCAAATACCATGTTTATCGGACTGCCTGTCAATCTGGCGCTGTTTGGAGAAGAAGCAGTCCCATATGTACTGCTTTATTATCTGGCAAATACGAGCTTTTACTGGACGGTTGGAGCTTATGAGGTGAGTCGGGACAACCCGGAGAATAAGAAGTCATCAGTTTTTAGCTTTAATACACTCAAACGTATATTCAATCCTGCAGTCATAGGTTTTTTGACAGGAATTTTGCTGGTGTTGTCGGGTATCACACTGCCTTCATTCCTGGTCGAAAGCAGCAAGTATATTGGTAACCTGACAACACCGTTGGCTATGTTCTTTACAGGAATTACACTGCATTCGATTAAACCTGCCGATATCATCTTCAGCAAGGACATGGGCACATTGATTTTGGCAAGAGCACTAATATGCCCAATAATCATGCTGGCACTGCTGCAGATTATCTCAGTTCCTAAACTCATGGGAATGGTTTTTGTCATTCAGTCCGCTATGCCGACAATTACAAGCACAGCTGTCGTTGCCAGAGAATACGGTTCGGATTATAGGTTTGCTGCAGTAATGACGGCGGTAACGACCGCGGCAAGTTTAATTGTTATTCCGTTTTATATGTGGCTGATTGGAGGCTAGGTCAAGACATATCAAGGTTTTTTGCAAGCCGCTCCATCTTCTTCTTTTTAGCTGACTCATCATAATTTATGCCTTCAACTATTTTAGAACTGATATGAGCTTTTTCCATAACCTTCTCCATAAGTCTGCTCCGAATCTCACTAACTGGTTCTTCGAGACTGAAGTAAGATTTTAGACTCTCCAGCATAGTATCTTTGTCGAGATCCTCCAGATCAACGGTCTTGGATTTATCGAGCCCGTTGAGGATAAACTGTCCTGCGAAATGATACTCGTCTTCCGTTATGTGAAGACCTGACAGGATTAATTGGTCCACTTTCATGGCAATACCTCCGATTCTTGATTTTATATTATACTAGATAGTATCTTCCCAATAATATTATATATGAAACGTATGAATTTTAAAAGTTCGCTTTTTAACATGCCGTGTAGGGAAGGTTAATTGTAAAAGTGAATGCAACCGCGAAGAAGTAAATGCAACGAGGAAGAAGTAAACGCAATGAGGATAAGGTAAATGCAATCTCAATGCGATTGAGTTTACAGGGTTATTGTACATTTTCTT
>JAEYRF010000179.1 GCA_023409615.1 Bacillota bacterium
GGCATCATTCCGATGCTTATTTCGTCATGCAGTTTTCAAGGTTCATTCTCAATCTAAAAAACTTAAGTTTTTTACTTCTAAACGCTTGACTTCATATAGTTAGTCTCATATCATACAGCTGATTCTCACGGTTTAACCGCTTCCTTGTCCATCATCAAATAGTATTGGGTCTGCCTGTATTGATCTATTAATGCTTTGGATTCCTCAGACAGTTCCTCAGTGAAAACCCCATTCTCCTTATAAAACCGATTGCTGATGACCGGCAGCTTTTCTTTTAGCATTGATAAGAAATTGAAGCTTCCCCCGCCATTTTCTCCAATATACTCCAGAAGCTCAGTTGTAAGATAATTTGTGCTGATCAGTGGTGCCTCTCCCTTTGGTATAGTTACACCACTATCGGTCAGCAGCTTCTTTGCAGCACTGTTACACCATATGAACCAGGGCGTTTCATATTGATTCAAAAAGGCCTGCAGTTCTCCACCCTGGCCAAGCTCATAGCCAAGCGCCTTAAAGCCCTGGTCATCTTCTCCGAGGAAGGGTAAATGGTCTGCAAAGTATACGAAAACCACCGGCTCATTCATCTCACTGAGGGAATCCACAAAGTAGCCAAGTGCATTATCACATCTCATAAGCCCATTGATATAATTGTTCAATATGTTGTAAGTTGCTTCATCCATAGTGTCCTTACGCTTTAGAATCCCGGGATAACCAAGATCTCTTTTTGAGTAGGGGCCGTGGTTATCGATATTCACAACAAATTCAAAAAGCGGCTTTTCAGGCTCCACTGCCAAGTGCGCCTTTAACTTGTCCAGCGTAAATTCAGCCGTACTAATGTCAGAAATATAGCCGAGGTTGGTCTCAACCTTATCTTGATCCATATCCTTTTTAAAATAAATCGTATCAAACCCGAAGAACTTATATACATTTGCCCTGTTATAGAACCAGGATTCTCCCGGATGGAAGGCCATAGAGGCGTATCCGGATTCCTCAAGCAGCCGTGCCAGTGAGAAGGTATCCTTTCTGATGTAATAGGAATATGGACTGCTCAATTCAGGCATAATCGGCATGGAATGCCCCGTCAGAAAAGAAAACTCGGTGTTTGCTGTACCTCCCCCGAACACATTTGTCACGATCCTTCCGCCATAAGCCTGATTCATAATTCTGTTGAAGTTTTTAAGCGGCTCAAAGTCCTGGTTGAACTCAATACCCTCAATCCTGTCAATATCGAAGAAGGCTTCGCCCATGACAGCGATAATATGCGGCTTTTTGCCACTATTCAAAGTGTACGGTGCTTCACTATAATCATCAAGAATTTGCTGAGCCTCTGCTTTCGAATAAACCTCCGGCTTAATTGACTTATAGTTAGAGGTACGATATAAGAAAGAGTAGATAAAACCACGGGACCTGAACAGATCTACACGGGAATAGATAGATCCTGTGACTTCAAAGCTGTCATACAGACCGGTCTTTTTGTATAAGCCGCTGATTGAGCCCGAAAATAATGCTATAGTAACCAGCACTCCGGCAATTTTTACAATCGGATTGATTGGGCGGGACTTTACGAAAAAGAAAAGGCCTAAGCTGACAAACAGCCAGAACAGCAGGCTTAAAACAATTACCGGGCTGAACGGAAGTCCGGATATTTTGATTACCCTTGCAGCCTCGATACCCAGAATAATATCTTGTGGTACTAATGGTTCTTCCCGAAGCTGCATCATGAAGCGGTTGACCACGTGGCCCACTATGTATAAGCCTCCACCAAGTCCGAAGGATACCCAATGCCTTGATGTCAGATGAAAAAGCAGCATCAGCAGCAATGCAGCAGGCAGGTAATTCAGCACGAACAAAAGCGGAGATCGGATATATCTGAGCACATTTGTCAGATTGGTCACATCGGACAGCAAGATACCGATGAGAGATAAAATAAAAGATAAGAGCATTACAAACAAAATATTTGTGACATAGCGATTTATATAAATGCGGAAAGGTTTTTTATCCAAGGATTCCCTCCAAAAGTGTGTTTTATTGACTCTAGTTTCACCACAAGGATCGTCATTATGCTGCAGTGACAAATCACCTTTACCAATTATATCATGAGAAAAGTAAAAATAAATTAAAAATAAACGTATCGATTTGTTATCATTTGCCTGCAAACTTCATGCTTCTCTTTTCCGTTTCGAATACAAAATACCCATCTGTCTCATGAATCCTTACACCGCCAAATATTGCAATGATTTTATTCTTATACCAGTCCTTCCTCTTCGTCACCATAAACAGCTTTCCGCCAATCTTCAAGCGATTAAAACTCTTTTCAATAAAACGCTTCGCGACTGAAAAATCGGTATGATATGGCGGATTGGACAGAATAATATCAAAACCTGTTTCGTCCAGCGCCTCCAAGCCGTCGCTTTGAAGTATATTTATACCTTCAACATGATTTCTTACAGCATTTTTAGCAGAGATTGAGACTGCTTCCGGGTCTATATCAACCATATATACATTTGATGGATTCGTAAACCTGGCGGCAGTTATCCCCACAACACCATAGCCGCAGCCCAGATCAAGCACTCTCTGCCCCGCTGTGAACTCGACACAGGCGAGCATAGCCAGCGTCCCCACATCGATTTGCCTGGGAGAAAAAATACGCTGTGATGTCTCAAACTCAAAATCATTCCCTTTGATTGCTGTCTGAATGATCATGCCTGCTCCTTCCCATTCTCTGTAATTTTCTTTTCTTCCTGTCTACGCTTCTTTTTGTTCTTTAACTCATTTTCCTTCACTCTGGTTCTGGGATTAATCACCCAGCTCCTTCGAATCTCCTTAATGAAGTCAAATGTAGTTTTCTTTGTTTTCTTTTTTTTCATTTTTATCACTCCAATTATCTTTCCTTCTCGACAATATCTATACTCATTATGCCTGACTTCATTGCACACTTTCGCAGAAATGGGCTGTACATACCGGGAGATTTCAAATTTTTCAAAGTTATGTTTCTAATCAGGGAATTCAGATTTTCACGATACAGCTGTCCGCATCCCTCCAGGCCTTTCTCCAAAGCGTGTGCAAGTGCCAGAGAGCTTCTGAAGGCATAGCTCATCCCCTCAGCGGAGCTGGGGCTGATAAAGCCCGCCGCTTCGCCCGCAAGCATTATCCTGCTTCTCCCGGTGCAGACCTGACCCCGTTTCACCGGGCGGTACAGATAGGCACCATTTCTTTGCAGGCTTTTTTCAAAACGGTACCCATACGACACAAGCTTCTTTTTCAGCAGCTCAAACTTACGGTAGAGATCTTTTCCGGGATTGAGTGCTGTACCAAGAATAATACAGTCTTCCTTTGGGATAGTCCAGGAATAAAAATCAGTAATTTCCTCGTCAAAAATGGCGCCATAATAATTCTGTGGTTCGCTAGCTTCAAACCACTCTTGGATGGATACATATAGCTTCGGCTCAAGCTTATCACTGAAGCCCTGGCGTCTGACCATCGAAAATGCTCCATCCGCTCCAACCAGCAGCCTTGTCTTCTCCTCAAAATCCCTTCCCCTGTGGTTGAACCTGACAGCTACATGGTCATCCTTCTCTTCGAAGGACTTAAAGACACATCCATTTATAACCATCACGGAAGTTGGGATGATCAACTCGAGCCATTTGTCAAATTCACTTCTGTCAATATTAATGTAATGGCGCTGATAATAGCGCTCAACAGAATTTTTTATATCAATTGTCCTAACGGCGAACATCTGCGGGCTCAATAATACAGACTTCGGAATACCAAGCCCGAATCGCGCCATCATCCGCTGTGCATCAGGATCAAGCAGCCCTCCGCAGCATTTCTCGCTTGCTCTGGGCATATCGTCCAGAAAAGATCGCTTCTCCAGCAGCAGTACTTTATATTTATCGCCCACAAGCCGTGCCAGCGTAGCTCCTGCAGGTCCTCCGCCCACAATTGCAATATCGTACATACATCACCTCTATGATAAATAACTACCCGGCCTTCGCTTTAGACTTGGGAAAACACTTCTCCAAGGCCGTTCTGAAGCAGGAGGTTCACATACCGGTCATATGGAGTAGTAGATTTATTGATCAGCACCAGCCTGTCTCCTTTATAATATCGCACGAGTCCCGCCGCGGGGTAGACTGACAGAGAAGTGCCCCCGATGATTAACATATCCGCATTGGAGATATGTTGTACGGCCTTGCTCATTATATCCTCGTTCAAGCCCTCTTCGTAAAGCACAACATCCGGCTTTATAATGCCGCCGCATCCGCATGCCGGAACTCCGTCCACACCTAACACAGCCTCTATTCCATAATATTTACCGCATTTCATACAATAATTTCTATGAACAGAACCATGAAGCTCAAGCACATTTTTGCTGCCAGCATTCTGATGAAGCCCGTCAATATTCTGAGTAACTACTGCCTTTACCTTGCCCTCCGCTTCAAACTGTGCCAGCTTTATATGTGTCATATTGGGCTGAGCATCCGTAAAAATCATTTTTTCCCTGTAAAACTCAAAAAATTCCTTCTGTTTTTGAATGAAAAATGAATGACTTAGGATGGTCTCCGGCGAATAGGCATATTTCTGATGATAAAGGCCATCCACACTTCTAAAGTCAGGGATGCCGCTCTCAGTGGACACTCCGGCCCCGCCAAAAAACACTATATAGTTGCTCTGACTCAGCCAGCTTCTGAATTGTTCCAAACCGGTCATCTATACATCTCCTTCTGAATACATCGACTCTTCCCAGGTAAACACTAATCTTCTGTTAAACTTGATTTCGCTATTTTCACTCTACTACAACTCTCTTCCATTATCAAGGTGAACGACCTGGTGACAAATTTAGAAATTCATACATTTAAATTGTTCAAATATTATTTTTTTTAATGTAAATATATCACTTATTATGTAGTTTTACCTTGCAATGGGTGATATAATGATTAATGTTGATTGTCATATTTTTACCTTTATTTCATTATATTTCCTCGGGAGTGATGTTTATGATAAAAATCGGCGTTAAGGCGAAACTGTTTCTTCTTTTACTAACAATTTTGATACCACTAATAACATTGCAGATTTTCAACATAAACAGTGAATATAATGAAAAGCTACAAAATGAGCTGGATACCAACGAAAACTATTCCAGAGAGATAATCGCCATCTTTACAAACTACCTTCACGGGTTATGGCGACTGGAGGAAATAATCGGTTCCAGTCTTTCAGCTTCGCCGACTATACCTGAAGCTAAAATTCAAGAGTATCTTGATAATGTCCAGAGGCACCAAGTTATAATTTCCTCTCTGTCATGGCTTTCACCAGAAGGAACTGTTATCTCATCCAACAAACCTGAACTGATTGGTAAATCACTAGCTGACACAGACTACATACAAAGAATATCAACAGGAGAGGACAAGGTACTTTCAGATCTTCTGCAACCCGCAGCAGATGGAAATCCTACGATTGTTATCGCAAGATCTGTAAGAGAAAACGGAAGATTATACGGCATAGTGCTGGGCGAAATCAATATGAAAAATCTATCACAAATACTTTTTCCTCCAAAGGATTCCGGAGAAAGCAGGATCGGCATAATTGACCGGAATGGCCTCATTGTTTACGATAATACCAGAAGCAGTATTCCCTATGAAGAAAGAAAAATTCCGCATAATTCTACCGCTTGGAAGAGCCTGGACGGCGCAATCACAAGATCGGTCATGGCTATTGCCGACTCTGAGAATGACAGGCAAATAGTGATCGACTACCCAATAAGCCTGATCGGTTGGGGTTGTTATGTCTCGACCTCCTATAACAATACCATGGCAAAGCATATAACCCGTATAGCAAATGACCTCTATATGCTGGCACTCATTTCAATTTTCTCTGCCCTATATACCCTTATGCTGGGAAAAATGTTCGAGAAAAAACTGTTTAATATTAACGAAACCATTACTACTGTTAAAGAGGGGGACTATTCCGTCAGAACCGATATCCGCGGATCAGATGAGCTGTCCGCCACTGCACGCGCCTTGAATAAAATGATTGACAGTATTTCCACATCTGAAAAGAAAAAGTCACAGTTCTATGCAAATTTGTCCCACGATTTGAAAACACCACTAAGTGTCATATATGCATCTACTCAACTGATAGAGACCGCAGCCACACTAAACAATAATGATGACGAGCGCAATAGGATTCAAAGACAGATTAAGCACATTAAACAAAATTGCTATCGTCTCATCAAGATAATTAATAATATTATAGATACATCCCGCTGTGAAAATGGCTACATGCCTGTTTTAATGGGGAACCACAATATCATCAGTATTGTGGAGGGGATATCTTTATCTATAGTCCGATTTGCAGAAACAAAAGGGATTAACATCATATTTGATACAGATACTGAAGAAAAATATATGGCCTGTGATCCGGATATCATCGAAAGGATCCTTTTGAACCTGCTGTCGAATGCATTAAAATTTTCAGACCGCAACGGCAGTATCCTGATTAGTATAGATGACTGCACAGACAAAGTCATCATTAAGGTGAAGGATAATGGCATTGGAATACCCGCTGACAAACAAAAGCTGATATTTGAAAGGTTTGGACAAGTAGATTCTTCTTTGAGCAGAAATCAGGAAAGAAGCGGGATCGGCCTTTCACTTGTAAAATCCCTGGTGGAAGTCCATAATGGCACAATCGATGTGCGCAGCGAGTTAGGAAAGGGTTCTGAATTTATTATCACGCTTCCTGTAAAGCTCCTTCCGGACACAGAAAAAGGCAACTCATCAGAATCCGTAAATACAGCTGCACAAAGCTCCAAAACCTATACAAACAGTCTCATTGAAAAAATCAACATAGAATTTTCCGATATTTATGGCATTAATGAATTCTGAGCTAATGAATTCTGATGGGCACCTTCTACGACCGGGTATATTAATCAATTGATTTTACATGTATAATAGGATGTATTGCACCAAATGATAAATATACTCATAGGAGGAATGCAAAAATGGCAGCACTAAACTCCGTACAAATTACAGCACTACATTGGTTTTATAACAGTCACTCGAAAGGAGAACCGGCATCATATAAGGGAACCCTGGAGCATTTTGGGCAGGTCCTTCGTATATCGGACCCGATGACTGTTTTAATGTCACTGCTGAATATGGATCTAATCAGTATCAATAAGAATAAATTTGAGGTGTCCATCACAAAGTCAGGCATCAAATATATTGATAACCTAAAAAATAAGTAGTTTGTTTAATCCATATATCCGTTTGGGTTGTTTTTGTGCCAATGCCACGCTGTCTCAATGATTTTAGACAGGTCGCTGTACTTCGGCTCCCACTTCAGTTCATCGCGTATCCTTCTGGACGAAGCCACCAGTACTGCAGGATCGCCTGCTCTTCTAGGCCCTTTTATTTCCTTTATGTTCATTCCGGTGACCTCCCTGGCCACATTTACGACTTCTTTCACCGAGAATCCCGTACCATTACCCAGGTTGAATACATTGCTGTTATTGCCGGCTCTGAGACTTCGCAGCGCAAGTATATGCGCCGTTGCCAAATCAGTAACATGAATATAGTCCCTGATGCAGCTCCCGTCAGGCGTATTATAATCCTCTCCGAATACGTGTACAGCATCCCTCTGACCAAGAGCAGCCTGCAGTACAATAGGAATCAGATGAGTCTCCGGCCTGTGGTCCTCACCGATAGTACCGCTTACATGCGCTCCTGCAGCATTGAAATAACGCAGCGACACATACTTGATGCCATATGCCTGATCAGCCCATTTCAGCGCTTTTTCAACTGATAGTTTGGTTTCACCATACGGATTGGTCGGAAACGTTCTGTCCGTTTCAAGAATCGGAGTGTTCTCCGGCTCTCCATAAGTCGCTGCCGTAGATGAAAACACCAGTCTTTTAACGCCGTATTCATTCATTTTTTCAAGCAGGCGGAATGCTGACACCATATTGTTATTGTAATATTTCAATGGATCCGTTACGCTTTCTCCCACAAGAGAGTCTGCCGCAAAATGAACGACTTCTTCGATGTTGTTATCCCTGAACACACTATCCAGAAAAGATTCATCCCGCAAATCGCCATGACAGAATTCTCCCCCTCGGATCGCACTTCTGTGGCCCTTTTGCAGATTGTCAACAATGACTACATCTTCCTTCTCATTTAAAAGCTCCAAAGCGGTATGACTTCCGATATATCCCGCTCCGCCCGTTACCAATGTTGCCATAAGCACACCTCCAATTTTCTACCATCCACGTGCTAAACATTCCAAGAAAGCTTCCTGATTCAAACAAGTTACTTAATAGTAACTCTATATTACCCTAATATACTGTACAGTAAAATGTCCAGATGTTATTTGAATATGTTATAATGTTGGGAGAACACAGAAGCGTATAAAGTGCCTAACTAGAGCGAGGTGGCATTATGCTTGAGAAGATGTACATCGACGAGCCAAGACTCACTGATATGAACCTGTACCGTTGTGGTATTGAAGACTGCAAAAGCGGACACTCCTGGGGACCTGCCATCAGAGACCATTACATTATTCACTACATTCTGGGCGGGAGGGGTTTGTTTACAGTAAATGGGATTACCTATGAGCTTTGTAAGAATGACGGTTTTTTGATATGTCCCGGCACAATCGTCCATTATCTGGCCGACAGCGCTGAGCCATGGAGCTATGGATGGGTAGGCTTCAATGGTTTCAAAGCCCCTACTTACCTGAAACAGGCCGGGCTGGACAACCAGAATCCTGTCTTTCGGTATGAAAGTGATCGTTTTTTAGAAGACTGTCTGATTAGAATGATCCGCACAAAACAGCTCTCAAAGGGCAAAGAAATAATGCTTATAGGACTTTTATACGAGTTTCTTTCAAAGTTGGTGGAGATAGCTGACAACAATCTATTTGAAAGAGATAACACAAAAGAGGAATATGTTAGAAAAGCACTGGAATACATCAGAATGAATTATTCAAGGAAAGTAGCTATTGCAGAAATCGCGCACCATATCGGACTGGACCGCAGTTATCTGTACTCCCTCTTTCAGGAATTTGTAAATGCATCCCCGCAGGATTATCTGATAAGATTTCGAATGGAGAAAGCCTGCGAACTAATGCGGACCACTTCGTTCAGCATCGGAAGCATAGCACGTTCAGTGGGTTACGAGGATCCCCTCTTGTTTTCAAAGATATTTAAAAAGAGTAAAGGTCTGCCCCCAAGAGAATACAGAAAGGCCTGTCTGAATCAGGATACCTGAATCAGGCAGACCTATAGATAAATCAAAATTCATGATGTTTCTTACTTTACATCATATCCCCGATCTTCAATCGTTCCCTTTATGGTATTAAGATCCACCTTGTCAGGATCATATTCAACTATAACCTTTTTGGTGTCCAGATCCACCTTTACATCTTCTACTCCATTCAATGCACCTACAGATTTTTTAATTGTATCCTCACAATGGCTGCAGGACATTCCTTCTACGCTTATTGCTTTTGTTTCCCTAGACATAAAATCCTCCAATAAATGAAATGTAGTTATTTCTATCATAACGCGGTGGTTTAATAAATATATTTACCCGGGTTATTAATTTTAAAACGTATTTCCTATTGTACTACTTCCGGTTTATTTTTTCCATCGCTTTTTTTGCATATGTATTGTCAACAAGTTTATCATGGGGGGCTTCCCGATCCAGTTCTCCCGCAGACCTCATAACTTCCTGCAGCAGTCCAAGCGACTCCTTCTTCATAATAGGATCAGTACACCAGGTATCTTGTTCCTTGTACCTTTCCACAACAATTGCCAGAAGTTCTTCATCAGAGTCGGGGAAGGAAGGCTTGAGAACCTCCGCCACCTCTTCAGGCGTATGTGTATCTACCCAAATCTGTCCGCGATAGATGGCATTGGTAAACTTTTGTATAACCTCAGGGTTTTTCTTTATATAACTCCTATTCGCGTAATATGCAGTATAAGGGATCTCACCGCTGTCCTTTCCCACAGATGCAACGATATATCCTTTTTCCTCTCTCTCGAGAGACGATGCAACAGGCTCAAAGAGTGTTACATAATCTCCGCCTCCACCGGTAAAGGCACCGGCCATTAATGCAAATTGTACACTGGTATCAACTTCAACATCCTTGCCGGGCTCCATACCGTTCTTCCTAAGTACATATTCCAGTGTCATTTCAGGAACACCGCCTTTTCTTCCACCGATAATCATCTTTCCCTTGACATTGTTCCACTTGAAATCGGGTTCAGGCTCTCTTCCCACCAAAAATGAACCATCCCTCTTTGTAAGCTGGGCAAATACAACCGCATAGTCATCTTTCCCCTCGTTGTAGACGTAGATTGCAGCTTCAGGACCTGAAAACCCGATATCTGCCTGTCCTGACAAAACTGCCGTCATTACTTTATCAGCACCCTGGCCGTTAATCAGTTCTATAGAAAGTCCTTCTTCCTCGAAATAACCAAGATTCAGTGCCACATACTGGGGTGCATAAAAAATGGAATGAGTGACCTCACTGAGGTCGACCTTTATCAGTTCCTTTTCACCGCATGCAGTAAAAGTTATAGATAGGCTTAACACAATAACAGCAGTTATTAGCAGCTTAATTAATTTCATAGCTTTGCTCCCTTCCCATCGGTACCATAAAAATATTTGCTTTCACAGATTTTTATCAAAAGTATGTCTCCCTCTTTTAGTCAGCAGCGTTTCAAGGTAAATAACTCCTTGGTACATCAAAGCCGCAGCAACGGCCAGGATCAGTACGGTTGTCATAACGAGATCCAGTTGAAAGACTTGGCCTCCATATACGATTAGGTAACCCAATCCGGCCTTTGATACCAGAAATTCTCCAACGATGACTCCTACCCACGACAGTCCCACATTGATTTTCAATGCGTTGATAATAACAGGAATACACGATGGAAGTACCACTTTGGTAAGCACTTGAATGCGTTTTGCACCGAATGTCTGTACAAGCTTGATTTTGTCCTGATCTACTGCCAGAAAACCATTGAGTACCTCAAGCACGGTAACAATCATCGAGATAGCCAATGCCATCACAATAATGGATGAGACCCCTGCTCCAATCCAAACAATGAAAATCGGTCCAAGGGCTATTTTGGGGAGGCTGTTCAGTATAACCAGATAAGGTTCCAGAGTCTTTGCCAGAAAATCGGACCACCATAGGATAATGGCTGCAGATGTCCCGACAATCGTTCCGAGAAGAAACCCGACTATTGTTTCAAAACATGTAACACCCGTATGGTAAAACAATTCACCTTCCTGGTACAGGTTACCCAGTGTTTTCAAGATCCTGGTCGGTTGACTTGTGATAAAAGCATCGATGATTTTCATGTCCGCCATGAGTTCCCATAAAAGAAAAAAAACAATCAGAATCAAAATTCTTGTAGAAAAGATTGATAATTTTCGTTGTTTTACCTTTTTCAAGAATTCCCTGTGTTCTTTTGAAATCGCAAAATTCTTCTCATACATGAACATCAAGATCCTTCCATATCTGGTTGAAGTAATGCCTGAATTCGGGTGCCTCTCTTGAACTCAGCGGTGTTCGCTGCCCGCAGCTCAGGTTTATATAATAGACACTTTTAACTGTTCCGGGCCTTTTGGTCAAAACGACTACACGGTCAGCCATACTAATACTCTCTGCAATATCATGAGTCACCAGAATGGCCGTTTTGTTTTCTCTCTTAATGATCAGGTAGATATCCTCAGCAACTGCAAGACGTGTCTGATAATCCAGCGCAGAAAAAGCCTCATCTAACAGCAGAATTCCCGGATTGACAGCCAATGTCCTGATCAGGGCGGCACGCTGTCTCATCCCGCCGGAAAGCTGATTTGGGTATTTGTCCTTGAATTCTGCAAGACCGTAAGTCTCCAGAAGACGTAAAACATAAGCTTTTGACTGTGCATTCAGCGACTTCGTTATCTCAAGCCCCAAAACCACATTCTCCAAAATAGTTCTCCATTCAAACAGATGATCCTTTTGAAGCATATACCCAACCTGATTCAACAGACCGGTAAAACGTTCTGATGCACTTGCAACGCGATCTGATGGCCCGGTAAATCGGTTCGACACACTGGCGGCCTGGTCCGCAAGGCCGCTAATACGTCTCCCCGCGATGTAAACCTCTCCGGATGAGGGTGGAATCAGCCCTGCAAGCAAAGATAAAAGTGTGGATTTGCCGCATCCGCTGGGGCCGACAATACTGACAAACTCACCTTCCTCAACTGTCAGATTAACGTTCTCCAGCGCCGTAATCTCCCCGTTGACCGAATGATATTTCTTGCTCAGATTATGTACCTGCACCGTTGCGCCCAATTTCTCATCCTCCGTGTCTTTATCCCTTGCTATACTATATGAATCACAGCGGAGATTTGTTTTTGTCGCAGGAAAAAAACAGGGGGACGATCACCCGTGGTAATCATCCCCCTGTGTTTCTTTGATATGTTTTTACTTCACATCAGCTCCATTATATGCCTTCATGTAGAGCTGTTCCAGCTCCTTCACCAGCGGAAGTCTTGGATTGGCAGTTGTACATTGATCTTCAAATGCGTTGTCGGCAAGCTCGGCAACCTTTGCAGCGAACTGCTTCCCTTCGACGTTACACTCTGCTATTGACATTGGCATATTCAATTTCTTCATCAGATCTCTGATTGCGTTGACTAAGCTCTGTACGCCCTCTTCCGCAGTAGAGCACGGGAGATCCAGCGCCTTGGCAATTTCCGCATATTTCTTATCAGCAATAAATGTTTCATATTTGGGGAAGGAGACAAACTTACTTGGTTTGTGCGCATTGTACTCAATCACATACGGCAGCAGAACCGCATTCGCCCTTCCGTGAGGGATATGGAACTCGCCTCCCAGCTTGTGCGCCATGCTGTGGTTGACTCCAAGAAACGCATTAGTGAAAGCCATACCGGCAATACATGATGCATTGTGCATTTTTTCCCTTGCAACTCTATCACTATTATCTTTATATGACCTTGGCAAATATTCAAACACAAGCTGAATTGCCTTTATTGCCAGACCGTCTGTAAAATCCGAAGCCATGACGGATACATATGCTTCAATCGCATGAGTCAGCACATCCATACCGGTATCTGCAGTAATTGACGGCGGCATAGTCATAACATATTCCGGGTCTATGATCGCCACATCCGGTGTAAGTTCATAATCGGCCAGAGGATACTTAATGTTTCTTTCCTTATCGGTGATAACTGCAAAGGAGGTTACTTCTGAGCCTGTTCCGGATGTTGTCGGAATCGCAACCATTTTGGCCTTCTTCCCCAGTTTCGGGAATTGGTAGACTCTCTTGCGGATGTCCATGAACTTCAGCCTCATGGAATTGAAGTCCGACTCAGGGTGCTCATAAAACAGCCACATACCCTTGGCAGCATCCATAGCAGAGCCGCCGCCTATAGCGATTATGACATCGGGATTAAACTTGTTCATCATTTCACAGCCCTCCCTGATTGTGTTTAGGGAAGGATCCGGCTCGACCTCGGAGAAAATTTCACAGTGAACGTATTGCTGCCTTTTCCTTAAGTAATATAGAACCTTATCCACATAACCGGCTTTGATCATGTACGGGTCAGTGACGATAAAGGCTCTGGTGATGTCGGGCATGTCAGTCAGGTATCCGGTTGAACCGAATTCAAAATAAATTTTTTCAGGAATCTTGAACCACTGCATATTTACTTTTCTCCTCGCTACTCTTTTCTTGTTGATCAAGTTCACCACAGAGACATTCTGCGTTGTGGAATTCCTGCCGTAAGAGCCGCAGCCCAGTGTAAGCGAAGGCATATTAGTATTGTAAATGTCGCCGATAGCGCCATGAGTGGAAGGTGAATTGACAATAAGCCGGCCAACTCTTAGTCTGTTTGAAAATGCATCAATGACCTTTTCATCCTGAGAGTGGATCACTGCAGAATGTCCCATCCCGCCAAATTCAACCATTTCCTCTCCTCTGGTGATTCCACCTTCTGTTGAGTCAACTATATAGTAAGCAAGTACAGGGCTGAGCTTTTCCCTTGAGAGCGGAAATTCGGGACCGACACCCTCCTGCAGTGCGACAAGTATTTTTGTTGATTCAGGAACTGTAATTCCGGCCATTTCAGCAATTTTGCAGGCAGACTGACCGACCACCTTTGGGTTCATTGCGCATTTCACCTCATCGATGGCAGTTTTGGCAAGCTTTACTGTATCTTCGGCATTCAGGAAATAGCAGCCGTTTTCCTTCATGAGAGCTTCAAATTCATTTGCGATCTCCCTGTCAACTATGACTGCTTGTTCAGATGCGCAGATCATTCCGTTATCAAAGGACTTAGATAGGATCAGGTCGGTAACCGCTCTTTTAAGATTGGCAGTTTTTTCGATGTAGCACGGTACATTACCGGGGCCTACGCCAAGAGCGGGCTTTCCTGTACTGTATGCAGACTGTACCATCCCCGAGCCGCCTGTAGCCAGCACCAATGAAACACCCCAGTGGCTCATCAGTAATTGTGTTGCATCAATAGAGGGTTTCTCGATCCATTGAATACAATCCTCCGGAGCACCGGCCTCCACTGCTGCATCTCTCAGAATCCGTGCCGCTTCGGCACTGCACTTCTGTGCAGAAGGATGAAATGCAAATATGATAGGGTTTCTGGTCTTGATTGCAATCAGTGCCTTGAACATGGTCGTGGATGTCGGATTGGTCACAGGAGTTACGGCAGCTACAACACCAACCGGTTCTGCAACCTCATCATATCCTTCGTTCTCGTTTTCGGTTACGACGCCGACAGTCTTTATATCCTTTATGCTGTGATAGATGTATTCTGTTGAAAAAATATTCTTAGTAATTTTATCCTCATAAATACCCCTGCCCGTTTCATCCACTGCCATTTTTGCAAGCTTCATATGGTTATCCAGACCTGCGATCGCCATAGCCTTGACAATTTCATCAATCTTTTTCTGGTCATACAGCATAAATTTGTCTAATGCCTTGTGCGCCCTTGCTGCAAGATCATCAATGGAGCTTCTTACATCTGTAACTTCCTCGGTCTTAATACTGCCCTTTACTTTTTCTGCCATTATCATATCCTCCTTCGCTTATTCTCTACTATTTAACGAATTTACATCCGGCTATACATTGTTAATTATTTAACACACTTACATTATACAATGATTGTTAAATATTTGTCAATATTATTTCTAAATAATTATGAGGAGAAATTGAGATATTCTTCGATGCTTTGTACAAAATGATTTATTCTCTTTCCAATGGTTGCACCACACAATGGTAACTGTTACAACTGTAAAATACATCGTATATGCGAACAATTGCAGGTTGTTTAACCTGTGTTT
Organism: Bacillota bacterium; assembly: GCA_023409615.1. Classification (GTDB taxonomy): domain Bacteria; phylum Bacillota; class Clostridia; order Acetivibrionales; family DTU013; genus JAEYRF01. The sequence continues at coordinate 15,379 of JAEYRF010000179.1, forward strand.
TCATCACAGTGAGCAAAATCTTCACTTTTGGGCAATTAAATTTACATAATAAGGTGATTATTGTGTATAAGGGCTACATAATTCAGGAAAATAGTAAATTACTAGGCCAAATAAATGAAAATCGAACAATTATCTGCCCAGAACTGAAGTTTTTTGCACACCCCGTGAAGTGGGGTGTGCTTTTTTCTTCATAATAATTCTCCGCCAGATACTTCTAGGCTATTTAGTAACAACATGCTCTACTCAGGGGTGTTACTTCATAGCCAGGATGGTAGTTTCCTGTCTCACTCAATGTGAGTGCCGGCTGGTCGCAAGCATAGCTTGCTGCTCGCCCATGCGTCCTGGGTCGCACTCGCATCCGTAGCTCGGGACGCAGCGCCTGCGACATCCTACTGCAGGATGGTGCAAGAATGTTTAATTTCCATTATCTTGCTTCATAATTACCTCTTCATAATTACAGCTTCATAATTACAGCTTCATAATTTCATGCTTCATAATTTCATGCTTGCTAATCACGGTGAAATCATGAACCCATAAATTAACATAAGAGAAAATATGTAAACAACATAAAGTGACCTGAAACCATTGCAAAATATGCGTTTTGGGTCATTTTTTATTGCAATATGAAGGAAAATATT
>JAEYRF010000242.1 GCA_023409615.1 Bacillota bacterium
CCTCAAGAAAATAGTCTAAGCTATAGGTGTAATAACTAATCCACAGCGTCTGTGAACATTATAGTCTATCATTAGAAAATGAGGTAGAAAGGAAGACGTATAATGCAACTACATTATACAAGGTGTAAATATGGAGAAGAAATCACAACAAAATTTCAATTATGTTCAGAATGGAGTGGCAACAAGTCCGGTCACACCTTCTGTAGGAGACAAGATAACGATAAAATACGACGGGATGCTTTCAAAAGATGGCGCATCAGAAATTTTTGTCCACTTGTCCTATGGAAGCTATATGGAAAATGAGCAGGATGTGCAGATGATAAAGAACGAAACAGGCTATGAGACTACTGTACCGGCATTGAAGGAGGATTTTCTGAAACTAAGCTTCAGGGATCTGAATAATAATATCGATGATAATGCGGGAGTCGGTTATAACATTGACATCATGGGGTGATATTCGAAAAAAACAGCATAGTCATATAATCGACTATGCTGTTTTCAAACCTGGTTATTGTTATACTTTTGATGGCTGCTTCATTATATACTTTTCAATCTGACATCCGGCGTATTTCCACATCAGATACAAAACAGAGATCTGCACCGGCATCATTAATACATTTTTGATAACCCGACCAGGCAGCATGGCCATATAGCCTTTGCCAAGTATAATCGTCAGCCAGTATGTGTTTATACCAATATTAACAAATACATTAACACAGAATACTGCAAGCGAAATCCTTAATACAGTCTTGGGTTTTTTATAAAGAAAAATCCCATAAATCAAACCAGATAAAAAGACATTCAGTGTAAAGCCCGGGAAATAAGCACCCTTTGGGGCAAGGATCATACCGATGATATCACCAATTGCACCGACAATACCGCCGATAATCGGACCCAAAAGCATTGAACCGAAGCCAAGTGGTACAAAACCAAAGCTTATCTGTAAAGTATCAATTTTTACAACTGGAACAATATGAGCAAGTAACGTATACATTGCAATAAGAATACCCATATACGCCAGAATATTTACCTTTTTCATCAAAGCACCTCCTTTCCTTCTCAACGACATACACGTCACAGAAGGAAGAAAGTGTCCTCTTGTGACAGCGGAATGCGACTATTGTACCGCAAATCCAACGGATTCTTCGTCCAGCGGCAACTTCCCGTCCGACTGGCACTTAACGCACAATAACCTACTCTGTCATTTATGAATTTAATAAGCCATATTATAAACTAACCATGATTTGGAATCAACAAATATTTTTATTTCAATTAATTTATACTTAATCCAAAGTACTTAATCCACTCACAATTTGAACTAAGTTCTAATTAATTACACTCCTCTGCTTAAGAAAAGGCTTTTATACTTCATATCTTCCTGCAGTATATGATTTTCGATCCAGTCTGAGATAAATTGAACCAGCTTTAATATTGTCTCACTCTGCTTCTCATCTAGATCCTCCTTCTCAAACTTTTGAATTTTTTTAATTACAAAATAATGCTCAAACTTATGTGAACTATAATGTTCATACTCAAGTTTCTGCATAATTTCTTCCTCATAACCAAAGTGATACACAGTATATTCCTTCAGCTCCTGTAGCACCTCAACAATCGAATCATAATTGTCAACACCTTCTTTTGCATCTGCCAGATCAATAATCCTGGACCCGATCTCCAATAGATGTCTATGTTGCTTGTCGATAACATCGATACCAGTACTGTATTCATCCTTCCATTTGAAAAAAGTGTTTTTGAATAACATGAAATTAACCTCCTAATTGTCTCACATATAATAAAATATACCCCTGCGAAAAATAGACAAACAAGGATTGTCATTTTTTTTGTAATTCTGCTGTTTTGTCTTCGATCATGGAAACCAGAGGATACAAATCATTGTACTGTTTCTGGATAAATAGAGCGCTTCTTTTTTTAAAAAGCCTTTCGGCCAACGAATCTGCGATCGGCATCAGGATCCTTTCATGGGCGCACAATACTGGTGATACCATATCTACATAGCCTGTGGCTTGTTTGTTCATACAGCCGCAGTGATTATTACACCTGTCTTTTATAGCACAGCCGTTACATTCGGCCTTCTGCTTTTCATTTAGCTGGTACAAGCTGTTCCTCTTCTTCTCGTCAATTCCCTGTTCCACATGCCCGATTGCGTATTTCAGTTCACCGACAAACTGCACACAGGGATATAATGTACCATCGGGTCCGACTGATATCTGCTTTTTCCCTAATTCACACCTTTCCCTGCAGTAGCTGCTCCTGTTAATATGAGAACTGATCTTGACTTCAAAGGGGCTTAAGTAGAATTTATCTTCGAGCAGTGTTCGCTCTTTATAGAATTCAGAAAGCTCAAGATATTGTTTTTTTAATTCCCGAATAGCACTTTCGTCCCAATCACCCGCATAATTCATGGAACAGATAATGTATTTGAAACCTCTGTGAAAGAGGTATTCAACTGATTTTGTATAATATTGCACATTGTCCGAATTTATTGTCACTAAAACAGGTGCATAAGGCTGATAGGAAAGCAACAGATCGCTCTTTGCGGAAAGCAGCTCGAAGGTTCCATTTCCATTGACATCCATTCGATGCAGGTCATGGGCCTCTCTGACTCCATCATGGCTGATGGCAACAAAAACATTGTTATCTCTTGCAAATGCTAAAAATGATTCATCGAGCAATATGCCGTTGGTTGTGACCTTGAAGTGGTAAAAGCAGCCAGATTCCCTTTCTCTGTTTTTGCAATATTCTACTGTTTTATAAATCAGGTCCTTTTGTGTGAGCGGTTCCCCGCCAAAAAAAATAATACCAACAGAAGGCATTTCAGCTGCATTGCCAAAGGAAGCCAGATCGACAGCCTTTCTCGCCGTTTCCGCAGTCATTGTCCGGGGCTCTTCCCTGTTAACATAACAATAATCACAAGCCATATTACATTGATTTGTCAGGTGCAG
>JAEYRF010000162.1 GCA_023409615.1 Bacillota bacterium
GTATATGTGATAGCACTGGCAAGTCCGCCGATGCAACTGTGCTCTTCAGCCGTAACTACACCCTTCATTCCGGCCGCCAGGTCAATAATTGCATTTTCATCCAGCGGCTTCAATGTACTGACATTTACCACCCTTGCAGAAACACCTTCCTTTTCAAGTGCTTCCGCAGCCTTTAAAGCCATTGATACCATGATGCCGATCGCAAATATTGTAATATCCTTACCTTCCTTTACTACATTAGGCTTTCCAATATTAAACTCCTGGTCTTCCGGAAAAATTTCAGGCATATCATTTCTAATTAACCTCACATATACCGGTCCGTCATATTCTGCTATAGCCCTTGTGACCTTTTTAGCCTCAATAGCATCACAAGGTGCAATTACCGTCATATTAGGTATGGCTCTCATAATTGCAATATCTTCCACCGATTGATGCGTAGCTCCGTCACCAAAGTCAGATAGTCCTGCACTTGATCCAATTATTTTCACATTCAGCTTTCCTATGCTTATGCTTTGGCGAATCTGGTCATACGGACGACCTGATGCAAAAACTGCAAAAGTGTTGGCAAAAGGAATCTTGCCTGTCAATGAAAGCCCTGCTGCGAATGACATCATATTTGCTTCAGCTATCCCCATTTCAAAATAGCGTTCAGGAAATTCCTGCTGGAACTGATAAGTCATAGTCGACTTTCCCAGATCAGCCTCCAGAACAACTATGTCCTTGTTCTCCCTGCCCAATTCGATCAGAGTATCTCCATATGCAATTCTCTGATTGCTAAATTTTATTTTCTGTCCATTATTACTCTCAAGTTTATCAATTGCCATATCCTCAGCTCCTTTACATTAGATTTTCACATGCCTGATCATACTGTTCCTGAGTCAAAGAACCATTATGAAATGCAACATTGTTTTCTGCGCATTTTATTCCTTTTCCTTTTATCGTATTAGCAATGATAATAGTTGGTTTCCCTTTGACTTTTTCTGCATTATCCAAAGCTTCTGTTATTTGCTTTATGTCATGTCCATCGATTTCAATTACATTCCAGTTGAATGCTTCCCATTTTTCTTTCAGAGGATTTGTGTCGAAGCGATCGGCAATAGCTCCCGTTGCCTGCAACCTATTACGATCCAAAATTACCGTCAGGTTATCAAGCTTATACCATGAAGCTGACATTGCTGCTTCCCATATCTGGCCTTCGGCTATTTCGCCATCGCCAACTATGCAATATACCCTGTACGATTTTTTATCCAGTCTGGCTCCTGCCGCTATTCCGCATGATATTGACAAGCCCTGCCCCAATGAACCGGTATTAGCTTCAATACCCGGAGTCTTTCTCAAATCCGGATGGCCTTGAAGTTTACAACCCAATTTTTTCAACCCGGCCAATTCCTCTTTAGGAAAATAGCCACACATACCAAGTGCTGCGTATTGAACTATCGCTGCATGTCCTTTACTGAAAACCAACCTATCCCTGTCTTCCCAATGCGGATTCCCGGGGTCATGCCTCATTTTCTGAAAGTAAAGCACTGCAACGACATCAGCAATAGAGCAAGAACCTCCGAAGTGGCCTGTTTTGTCTGGTCCAACCATATTAACGATATTTAGCCGGATTTCCTTCGCCTTTTTCTTGAGCTCTTCAATTGAGCTTTTCATAAAATCAACCCTTTCAATGATTAATGTATGATGTAATACAACTTAAAGCAAATTTATTAGCCTATTACTTAAAAACTATTATCTGGCATCTACTGTTTCCAACAACTCCTTAATCTTAATCATCGTAGAATCAATATGCTCCTTCATAAGTGTGGCAGATAATTCGCTATCCTTATTTTTTATTGCTTCGAGTATTTTTTTATGATAGTATATGCCGCCCTCATAGCCCGTCATACCGACAATTTCTTCCATCGATTTCTTCAGCATATCCGATAATATTGTGTTCACTTTGATAATAACATCATTGTGAGAAGCAATTGCTATAGCATAGTGGAAATTTAAATCCTGAGCTGAAAACAGCTGCTTATTGCCCTGACTTTCTTCCATTTTTTTTATGATATTTGTCATTCTGTTTATATCATTCTTATCAGCCCGTTCTGATCCCAGCCTGGCACTTTCGACCTCGATCACATTTCTGAATTCAAGCATCTCGAGCAGATCCGGCCTTTCAATCGTTAGTATTGGAAGAAGTGTGTCAAAATAGTCTCCCGGAAGAATCTCAGATACGAAAGTACCCTCACCTCTCCTGATTGATAAAACACCCATCCCGACAAGGCGGTGTATTGCCTCTCTTACCGAGACTCTACTCACCTGGAAAAGATCCACAAGCTCAAGCTCGCCAGGTATTTTCATACCGACAGCCCATTCTCCCGACACAATATTATTCCTCATCTGTTCAAACACTTCATCACTTACTCTTTTTTTCTTAATTGCTGTAATAGCCATTTATTGCCCCTCGTTATATGATGTATTACATCTTACGTCTTATAACATGATTTTAATATAAATAGTTAGTCCTGTCAAGCGTTCTAATCACCAATCAGCTCATCTATCAATTCATCAATAGGAGCACCGGGAGGAACGATAGGAAATACCATATCATCCTTATCGATTTCAAAGTTAATCAGAACAGGCCTGTCTGTGGAGGCCAGAGCTCTTTTTATCGCCGGATCAACTTCATCTGCGGCTCTCACATTGATTCCGACCGCGCCAAAGGCTTCTGCCAGGGCCACAAAATCAGTGCCCCTGTCTATAGTTGTTGAGGAATGCCTGCCTCCATAGAACATCGTCTGCCATTGTCTGACCATTCCCAGAACATGGTTATTCAAGATGGCAATTATCACGGGCAGCTTGTATTCGACAGCCGTGGCAAGCTCTGTACAATTCATCCTGAAGCTTCCATCCCCTGCAATATTAATCACCTTCTTTTCAGGCCTTCCGATCTGTGCTCCAATACATGCCCCAAGACCGTAGCCCATCGTACCCAGTCCTCCGGATGAAATGAATTGTCTCGGCTTCGTATACTTGTAAAACTGCGCTGCCCATAACTGGTTCTGTCCAACCTCGGTGGTGATCAACGCATCACCTTCCGTCAGTTCATATAATCTTTCAACGATAAAGTGCGGCTTAAGTGAATTGTCTGAATCATACTTCAGTGGATACTGCACCTTCCACTGCGCAATTTTATCATTCCATTCGGATCTTTGTCTCAGCTCAAGCCTGTCTGTCAGTTCGCGGAGTATCTCCTTTACATTGCCGACCAATGGATAATGAACGGCGATATTCTTCCCAATCTCCGCAGGATCAATATCAATATGCATGATTTTTGCATCCGGCGCGAATTTCTTGACATTACTGATCACACGGTCACTGAATCTTGCACCTATAGCGATGAAAAGATCCGCCTCAGATACAGCCATATTGGATGTTCTGGTGCCGTGCATGCCCACCAGACCGGTAAATAGTTCGTGGGTACCCGGGAATGAGCCCAGTCCCATTAACGTTGTCGCAACGGGTATTTTAAGCTTCTCAGCCAGTTCCAGCATCTCTGCATCGGCACAGGCAATGGAAACGCCTCCGCCGGACAAGATAATCGGCCTCTTTGCAGAGGTAATAGCGGCAGCAGCCTCTTCGAATTCCTCAGGCGTTACATCAACAGGCGGATATTCAATATCTTCCGGCTTTTCTCGCTCATATTCCGTGCAGGCAGCGGTGACATCCTTACAGATGTCAATCAGCACAGGTCCAGGACGCCCGCTTGCTGCAATTTTAAATGCATCGCGGACAATACCAGCAAGTTTTGCCACATCCTTGACAATATAATTATGTTTTGTAACCGGCATCGTGATCCCGGTTATATCAACCTCCTGAAAGGAGTCCTTCCCTAAAAGAGCTGTAGATACCTGTCCGGTGATGGCAACCAATGGAATTGAGTCCATATAGGCCGTTGCAATACCCGTGACCAGGTTGGTCGCACCGGGACCCGAGGTGGCGATACATACACCCGTTTTTCCCGTAGCACGCGCATATCCGTCCGCTGCATGAGATGCACCTTGCTCATGGGACGTAAGTATATGTTTTATTTCATGTTGTGCTTTGTATAATGCATCATAAATATTGAGTACGGCACCTCCCGGAAATCCGAAAACAGTGTCAACTCCCTGCTCTTTCAAACATTCAATTAATATTTCAGCACCAGTCAATTTCATCGTTAACCTCCATCTATGTCATTAATACTGCACTGTCGATCGTAGCAGCGAAGGAAGCTTATGTGGAGGCATAATTTTGCTGCCGGTAAGGAATACCTCCGAGGAAAGTGCCGTTAGGCTTGCCTTGTGAGCGTCGACTTGCGAGGCAGCTTTCCGATGCTATCAAAATTATGCTGGAATATAACATCCGAGCTGCCGTGGCGGTCATAGCAGCGTAGGAATATAACTTCTGAGCTGCCGTGGCGCTTACTTTAACACTGCACCTGTACTAGCCGAAGTCACAAGCCTTGCATACCTGCCCAGATAGCCTGTGGTGATCCTTGGATGCGGCGCCTTCCAGGCAGACATTCTACTCTCAAGTTCCCCGTCTGATACTTCAGCATCCAACTTTCCTTCAGGTATGTTGATGCTTATAATGTCTCCTTCACGAACTGCTGCGATCATGCCGCCCTCCATTGCCTCCGGCGATACATGCCCGATACTGGCACCTCTTGATGCTCCTGAAAACCGTCCGTCTGTTATCAGAGCTACATCTTTATCCAGTCCCATACCGGCTATAGCAGAAGTCGGGCCGAGCATCTCCCGCATCCCGGGGCCGCCCTTCGGTCCTTCATATCGAATAATGACTACATCTCCTTTGACAATCCTACCTTCATATATAGCCTTGATTGCATCCTCTTCGGAGTCAAACACTCTTGCAGGGCCTTTGTGAATAAGCATTTCCTTCGCAACTGCGGATCGCTTAACCACCGCACCATCCCTTGCAATATTCCCGCGCAGGATTGCAATGCCACCTGTTGTGCTATAAGGCTCATCAATACTCCTGATAACATTTCTATCAGTGACACGGGCTGAATTAATGTTTTCTCCCACCGTTTTCCCGGTGGCAGTAATAAGGTCAAGATGCAGCAGACCCTTTTGAGAAAGTTCCTTCATGACAGCCTGAACGCCTCCGGCGTCATATAAATCCTGAATATGATGATCTCCGGCAGGTGACAGTTTACAAAGGTTTGGCACCTTGCCGCTTATTACATTGATGATATCAAGATCGATTTCAATCCCCAGTTCATGGGCGATGGCCGGCAGATGCAGCACCGAATTGGTCGAGCAGCCTAACGCCATATCAACCGTCAATGCGTTTTCAAAAGCCCTTTCAGTCATGATGTCCGAAGGACGAATACCTCTCTCAACCAGCTCCATTACCTTCATTCCGGCATGCTTGGCCAGCCGTATCCTCTCGGCGTAAACTGCAGGTATCGTACCGTTCCCGGTCAATCCTATCCCGAGCACCTCTGTAAGGCAATTCATAGAGTTCGCCGTAAACATACCCGAGCAGGAACCGCATCCGGGACATGCCTGATCCTCTAACTCAGCGACCTCATCCTCAGACATCATCCCTGCTTTACATGCTCCAACAGCCTCAAAGACACTATTAAGATCCAACTGTTTTCCGTTACGCTTCAGCGACAGCATAGGACCTCCGCTGACGACCACGGACGGCACATTGACTCTGGCGGCTGCCATCAGCATCCCAGGTACAATCTTATCGCAGTTAGGAATAAATACCATGCCGTCAAAACTATGTGCCAGCCCCATGGACTCACAGGAATCTGCTATCAGCTCTCTGGAAGCCAGAGAGTATTTCATTCCCTCGTGACCCATAGCAATCCCATCGCAAATACCTATTGCGCCAAATTCTACCGGCGTGCCCCCTGCCATTCTGATTCCGGCCTTGACTGCCTCTGAAATATTGTTTAGGTGAATGTGCCCGGGCACAATATCATTCTTTGAATTAACCACACCGATCAGCGGTCTGCCGATCTCTTCATCCGTATATCCCATTGCTTTAAAAAGTGCCCTGTGCGGAGCCCTCTCCACGCCTTTTTTTACGATATCACTTTTCAATACACCACACCGCCTTCCCGTATATATCCATATTTAACGCAATTAAACAAATAACCGGGGTCTCTGTCTCCCGGTTATCTTAAAAACATTCTACTACTAATCATAATGTTATGTCTATAAAAAAATACAAAAAGGGTCAGATGCATTCATTTTAATGAGCGAATCAGCAAAAATCATGAATCCTCTTTTGAACAACGTCACAGTCACTTAAGCAATTACAGGAGGTATAAGCCAATTGATAATAAAATTATTCTCATAAAATCCTCTGGCGAAAAGAGAAGTATCAAGGCTGCTAAAAATCGGTTCAAAACCTGGATTCGAGTTGAACAGCACCAATATAGCACATACTATGTAGATTGTAAGAAATCCCTGCAATGCCCCCAGAATAAATCCGCCAAGCTTGTTTATCTGCTTGAACACAGGCAATTCAGATATACCTTTGAGCAGCAGGCCTACAATTGCCATTATAATCCGCAGGACAATATACAGAACTATAAGGCTTAAAACAGACACGATCATCTTTGTCAGTTCATCTCCTATAGCATTGACGATTCCTTCCGTGTTAATCAGTTGATCGGGTGATGGCAGTTTCCCGTGCAAAGACTCTTTAAAGACCTCCGGCAGCCGCAAAGTGCCCAATACCGCTTCAGTTCCTGCGGCTCCTGACACAGCCTCAGAAGAAGCAAAAGCTTCCTTGCCGATCAATGGCAGATTTTTCACAATCGCATTTTTTATCCAGCTGTAAATAGATGTTTTGCTAATAATATCTGACAGCACAGGTGAAAACTTAATTGCTGCAAAAATGCATACAACAAAGGCCACCAATTTGTAAACTGACATAATGAAACCTTTGAACAGCCCAGCTATGGCAAACGCAGCAATCAAGCCAATCACAACAAAATCGATCCAGTTCATACGCCCTCCCTGCTGCCGGTGAGCACCGGCCCATGTTAATCTATGATTTTATTCCCTAGTTTATGTTAATCACCGCTGCTTGCCTATCAGTAACTACAGCAGCTTGTTGTTTATTAAACAAAAATACCTGTTTAATAGGAGACCCTGTTGAATATTTGCTGATGATACTGCCTTTACTGTTATAGAAATATACTACATCTGAGGTGTTCACACAAACAACTCCTCTGATAGCATTCAAACCTTCGGGTTTGCCCGGCAATTCACATGAGGCCAGCTCCTTCCCATCCGTCTGAAAAATCTTCATGACGGAACCCTCATCACTGTCCGCCGCCACAGCAAGCTGCCCGTTTCCGGCAGGAGCGGCACCTGCCACCCGAAGAAATTTCTTGACCCAAACCACTGTTCCTGTTGAATCTATTGAAACAGCAGCCTTGTCACCAACAGCAAATATGCTTCCATTGTTATTATACGAGAATATTGGGAAAAGTTCTGTCATCGTATCAAATGACAACTCAGCAATATTTCCGCCCTTCATATCATAAAATTTATAGACGGAAAATGTCCCGACAGCACCTGTGCTAATAGCAGAGAGGATTAAACAATCTTCTGACGGAGATATGTTTGCACTGACAGCAAAGTCGGTCGCAATCACCTTGCGGAAAAGTTCAACTCCATGTGATTCAAAGACTCTTACCTCGTTATTGTCTCTTTTTGCCGTAGTAATTAACGTAACATAACCGTCCTCACTAATATCTGCATTGAGGATGGACTCATCGATTTTTTCACTCCATTGAATTGATTCATTATTCAATACTGCCAGGTCGCCGGTTCCCTGATCAGCTACAAGGATCAATGAACCATTTGTTTTGATAATCGGATTATTGTAGATCAAACCCTCAGACCGTACAACTTCACCAGTCTTGTCCAAGAACCAGATTCCACTGCTGCCGCATCTGACTATAAAATCCTTATATGCAATAAATACCGGCTTTTCTTTGGCATCAAATTCATATACGTACTGGGCGTGCGCCTCCTTGATCACATCGGTTGCAGAAGCCTTAAACCGCTTGAGTAAGTCCTCCGGGCCGGCCAAAGGGTCCAAGCTGTTCTGCCAGGTAAAAACAGCAACTGCAGCGACACACATGAACAGCATTAAAGCTGCCACGATACTGCCCGCGCGACCTTCAGCCGCTGATCTTTCTTTCTCCGGCCGTGTCTTCAAAAGGTTCCCCCCTGTTTTATCCTTGGTTGGGTTGTTACTGTGAACTAGAAATATTTTACCATAGAAATCTATTTCCTGCCACCGTGTCGAGTCAAAATCTTCACAACGCTCTGCGTCAGGATTACCAGTATCATGAACAAACCAAGATAGCCAAATACGGGATAAATTGCCGAAATCAGCCTGGAGAATCCCAGAGTCGACAAAGGTACTGCTGTGATACACAAAACAACAATCACTATTCTCCTGTCTGTTTTCATCGTCCTGCCAACCCGCTCTGCAAAACAGAACCCCGCAGTAACTGCAGAGGTCATCATGGCAAGCCAGAGGATAATTGAATAAAGACTCCCCGCAGGACTGTCAAAACTTTTTAGTATCGCTAATATAGGAAGTTCCTTTTCAAATGCTAAAGGATAGAATTGATAGATAGCAGCATGGATGACAAGTGCAGTAAAGCAGAGCAGCGCGCCTCCTGTAATCCCTCCTGCCACAGCCGTCCTGCGCGTCTTCAGATAGGGTAGAAGACTGCACATTATGACAATTCCCAGAATGCCGTTATAGCTTACATACAGCAATGATGAGAAGAACCAGTTATCCGATATGCGCTGCAGATATGTTGAAGTCTGGAATGCTTCGGCATTGCCGTTGAAAATAATAGAAAATCCGGTAAGTATAATTCCTGCGATGAGAACTGGTGCAACAATCGTGTTTAGGGCAACTATCCCCTTAATATTTGTCATGATCAGTACAGTACAAATTATTCCCATCAGAAGAGCGGCGTACTTGAATGGTATACCCAGCCTGTCAGAGAGAACATCACCGGAGCCGGCTGTCATGATACAGAATATGCATAGCATAAAAATTGTCATAGCGATGTTAATGAACCATCCCATACGCCAGCCAAATGTGGGAAAGAGGAATTCCTCAAAATTACGTATACGCTCATTATGAACCCTGACCAGAACAATACTTCCCGTGGCCGCAAAAAGTATGCCTGCCAGCACTATACCAAAAAAGCCTCCTGTTCTGTAGACGGAAAAGAACTGCATAATCTCCTGCCCCGAGGCAAAGCCGGCTCCAATAATACTTGTCGCATAAATAGATGCAACCTTAATGATGTTTTTACTTTCATCTGACATAAAAAAACAGCTCCAACAATAGAATCAGAATAGTTCATTCTATGTTGGAACTGTTGTTTACAGTACTGAAACCTAACTTTCAGGCATGTCTGTCATATGCTATTTGCCCTGGGCAGCCTGAAAATCCATCATTGTAGTAAATGCATCTTTCATACCCTGTACGCCAAAATCACCCTTGTTTTTCCTAACTAAAATACCGGCATACTCACCGTTACGAACCACATAATAGTAGTTATCATCCTTTGGGATGTACTCCACCTTCATTGATCCGGTCTTCAGCGTATACTCTATGGTTATTTCAGCCTCTTTGACTGGGTTTCCGTCCACAGCAATTTCATCAAGACTAATACCGATGAGTGCCTGGTAGAATTTTCTGAACGGTTGGTCATCATTTTCATCCTTGCCGGAGGCATCTATTCCATTGACGGTGAACTTATCCTTGTCTTTATCTGTTTTATCGTCCTCGCCCTTATAAACATCTATCGTCATGTGAGTCGTTTTGCCATCCATGGTCAGGTCGATCGCTTTTACCTGATCAATATTTACAATATATGCGAATACTTCGACGATTTCCTTAAGAGGTTTGTCAAGGAAGGTGTATGCTGTTATGTCCATTGTAAATACTTCATCGCTGCCTTCCAACTGAGCATAGATCTGCGAGCCTTTTACTTTTTCACTTCCCATTTTCAGCTTATGGGTTTCATTAGCTGTTTTAAAGTCAAATACATACGCAGGAGATGCCAGCCCGTATTGAGCAAGATCTGCCGGCTTATCCTCGATAAACTCAACAATAGTTGAATTTGCCAGTGCTTCCATCATTGGCGATAGTGCAGAGGAGTTCATGTTTCCTCTAATCGGTTTGGTCATAAGCCAATTCGCACTGCTTTCGGCTCCCATTTCAGATGCAAAGATATTTTCACCTTTTCTGTCCATCGCAATCTCGGTCAGGTCCTGGGCAGTAAATTCAAACATTTTTTTAGAGCGCAAACCGTTGCGGGAAGTGACCAGATATCTCCCGGTATAGGAGCTGACCATATAAACATCGTTCTTTCCGGCTTCTTTGATGTAATACCCGCCTCCGGTAGGAGTCATGTCTCCGATCTCCAATACTGTTTCCTTACCTTCAGTATCCATGAGCTTAACATTTATCGCCTTATCCAGGCCATATTTCGCCAAATCCTGTGCATTTTCTTCAATCAACTTGTCAGCAAGGACAGAGGACGCATTGATTACAATAGAGCTTAGGACAGATGAGTCATATTTCAAATCAGTCGGTGAAGACAGTACCCATTCAGTATCCTTTTTTACAATAACAAAGGTGCCGTCAGGATTAACCAGTGTCAGGGATTTGACCTTATCCGTAGTATAGTCCGTCAGCCGAATGTAATTATCCGAAGGATCCTCTACCGGGTTGTCTTCCGGCTTAATTTTGCTTATCACAAAATATGCACCGACAAGAAGCGCAACTACTGCGAGCAGAATAATTGCATTCCTGTACAATTTCATAAATGACGCCTCCTCAGAAACACAGCCAGTCCGGTGCCAAGTATCAGCAGCGGGAATATTATTACAAGAGCCCCGCCAATTACAGTTGCCTGCTGCTGCGTGATTGTAATCATATTTGTTTCATAATTCTTAGCCGGTACAATAATCTCATCTTTCTTGTCTATCATCCAATTCATGGATTGCAGGAAGAAAGCCATGCTGTAGTTATAGTATTCGCCGAAAGCCTGATAAGCGCTGTCGCTAATGAATGAAGCATTTCCAATGACAATAATCCTGGATACCTTCGTTCCACCTTCATTCTCCACAGCAACCGCAATATCCAGAGGTCCTTTCAGATCTTCTCCTCTGGTTTTGCTGACCATTTCACCCACAGCTTTATCACTTGTTGACATAAGTGATGTCGTCTTAACATATTCCTTTACATTCTTCAGTATACTGATGCTTCTTGAGCCGCTAAGCAGTGTTCTGAATTCCTGAGGAATAATTGAGTTAGTAGGTACATCTAGTACGATGGTGTAAGGGTCACTGGAAATATGTCTGCCCTCATCCATTTCCTTCACTTTATCATAATTAAGCTCAATATTGAATTTAGCAAACAAATTATTGAATTGATCAAAGGACGGATCATTAGCAAGATAATCGAACATGAATATAGCTTTTCCGCCATTATTCAGATAGTCATCAAGCACATCCCGTTCTGCCAGCGAAATATCATTTTTAGGCGAAGCAATGATTACCAATTCAGCATCTTCAGGTATCTTTGCTACAGAAATCAGATTCAACTTCTTAACAAGGAAGTTATTCTTCTCAAGGTAACCTTTAACATTCGAATACTCACTATCCACATCAATTTCATCATGGTCTTCAGTAAAATACACAACCGGTGTGACCTCAGACGTCACATATTTGATAGCCCCTGTAAAACCCTGCTCAGCAGTGGAGCCTGTTATATAGGGTTCAAAAGTGCTCTGGCTGTATTCAACTGAAAACAGATCATAGTAATCAAGCTTCTTTTTCTTCTCATTACCATTTACAATGCTTTTTACTACAAACTCGCCACCGGAAAGATCTAATGTATCATCTTTATCAAGTTCATTTATGATACCGGGATTCCTGTCAGGATCTATATACTTGACCTTGATATGGGAATTCTTTTCATAGAGATTAAGCAGCTCCGTAACCTGTTTGAATTGATCATCAGCTGTAACCTTTGCGTCATCAAATAAAGCTATGATCTCAACATCCTTGTCCAGCTTCTCAAGTTCAGTCGTTGTAACATCCGATAAGGAGAACAGCTTATTGGAGGTCATATCCAGCTTTAAGTCGGCCATTCCTATAAGTACATTAACCAGTATAGCGATTACTATAACGGCAACAATAAGGATGGCAGCATTTGAACCATATTTTAAACTTCTTTTATTGAATAGTTTATTCTTTTCCATCTATATCACCCCTGACTCCAACGTCTTTTTTCTATTACTCTAACAGTGAGGAACAAGAATACTGCGATAAAACTCAGATAGTATACAACCGGGCTGAGTCCCAGAATGCCCCTCGTGAAATCATCATACCTTGACAGTAGAGAAAACCAGCCGAGCACTTTTGAAGCGAACCCGCCTACCATACTGGCAAGGCTGTCTGAAAGCCACATAAGCAGAAGTGAAACATAGCCGATAATGACTGCCACCACCTGGCTTTCTGTAAGAGAAGAGGCGAAAACTCCCACGGCAATGT
>JAEYRF010000152.1 GCA_023409615.1 Bacillota bacterium
GGATGAAGCGGCAGATGAGGGAGAGGCAGAAAATGGGTCAGATCAAGGAGGAAATGATGTGGATAGTGAAACCGGCTAGTATAAATACTCAAGCTTCACCCGGCTTTCTAATTCGATGATACTGCTATAGTCCGCCGGCTGTGTACCAGTCACCATGACGTTAGCAGTTGCTGCGGCCGTGGCTAGTCTAATCGATTTTTCAAAATCACAGCCTCTGTCGGTGCAGAAGGCGAGGGCGGCCACCATGGCGTCTCCGGCACCCACTGTACTTTTCACCTCGGTCTTGATCCCGTGGTCAAATATTGAATGCTCTTTGTTCAGAAAAAGAGCTCCTTTATCTCCCATGGAAACGGCAACGACTTCGATTCTATTCTGCTCGATCAGGCTCCTTGCATATTTGTCCGCTGATTGCATTCCGTCAATTTCTACGCCGAAAAGCATTTCCAGTTCATGAATATTAGGTTTCACAATGGTTGGACCTGCCTGAATTCCGTTCTTCAGCAGTTCGCCGTCGGCATCCAGTATGGTTTTTGCTCCGATTGCCTTTGCCGCAGTGATCCATTTTGCGTATATGGCTTTATCAACATTGGCAGGTACACTCCCGGAGAGAACAAGGACAGTATCATTACAGATATAGCTTAATACCTTCTTTGCCAGTACATCCAGATCCTCATTTGTTATCTTGGGACCGGGTTCATTGATGTCTGTAGTGGTTTTTTTGATACTGTCGATTACCTTTAGGTTGGTCCTTGTATCGGTATTTATCCTGAGAAAATCATTCTCTATTTCATAGTTATCCAGATACTGCTTAATAAAGCTCCCGGTCGAACCACCCAGGATACCTGTTGCTATGCTGTTTCCGCCAAGGCTCATGATAACCTTTGAAACATTGATACCCTTACCGCCTGCATCAAGACGGACAGAGGAGATCCTGTTCAATTTTCCGACTTCAAAATATCCGATTTCGACTGTTTTGTCCACAGCAGGATTCAATGTAACTGTAATAATCATACGAATACCTCCTGCTAAGCATTGGATTCATTCAGAAACGCTCTGCGGCATTCAAGATTGTATAATTCTTCAGTGGCAAGTGCGATTTTGGTGACTGAAAACTCACAGTCATGCGGAGATAAATAGTAGGTATCCGACAATGTGTTCAAATCAACACAGTCACCATATTTCCCAAGATAGTCATACTCAATATGACATGAATAAAGGGAATGCACGCTTTTTTCCAGCGTGTATGGCTGACCGTTATGGACTCCCGTTAGCAGAAATCCGTTGCTGTCGTGGGTGAGAACGCCTTCGCCGAGAGGAATAAAGCCCTTTGAGTTTGGTAAGGACATTACTGAAACAGGCCCTGAGAAAAAGTATCGTGCTTCTTCAACTTCTTTGCGAACCTGGGATCTTTCCCATTCATACCAATCCGGAATATGAGTGAATTCAGTGCTCCCATCTGGAGAAGAAAGCTCACCGTATTCAGACATGATCCATTGCTTCTTGCAGTCATTACACCAGATACGGTTCCCATCAGACATCATGTGGTATTCCGCCATACAGTGCGGGCATTGATACAATACCTTATGCAGGCCTTTTGCACGGTTTTTATAAGTTATTTTGATTTGGTTGGACTTCTGCCATGCAAAATCGTCATAGGTAAATTTATCGTTTATACATTGATTAATCTCTGTATAGGAAAGCGTTTTTATCTCTTCGGCGGTAACTATCTGGGAGAGGGTCGCTTCAGTCCTGTTTCCGCGTTCACTGAGATTCCAAAACGGTGAATTAATATGATGTCCATGCATGATAAGTGTTACTACCGGTACCTTTAGAAATTTTGCGAGCTTTCCCAGAGATTCCGGCAGCACAGCATTTGTGCCGCATAGTGAGTATCGGGCTTCCGGATATAAAACAACTATATCACCATTTTCGACAACATGATGCAAGTGACGTACCATTGTAGCATCATTTGTAAATTTACGTTTACACACACAGCCCATACTTCTCATCAACCATTCTCGTTTTATGTATCCATCAATGGCAACCACATAATTTGCTCTGGAAGGGAAAATAGCAGCGGTCGTTACCTTGAAATCCATAAAGGCGTTATGATTACATAAAAGCAGATAGGGTGGCTTGAGACCTTCCATATTGATTTTGTCGATTTTTGTTCGATGCTTCCACACACTTGGATAACTCAATAACCATGCCAGTGGCATTAATAAGGGGTGCTGGCGTTTGGGTTTTTTATTGAAATCAAACCTTTTGAAATCACTTTGCTGAACCTGTTTTTTCATTGATCCTCCGCACCTGTCATTTACTATGTGTTCAGTTTAACGGATAATTGGAGTTTTTACAAGCTATACAGTACAAAACCATATAAACACATAGAATTTCTACACAGAATCTCAGAACTTAGTAAAACATATAAATTTCTGTAAGCTATTGCATTTTGCCATTGTATATATTAAAATAATTTAAAGCAGTTAGTTCGTTAATTGAATAAGATGAGATTAGATGAGAAGAGGAGAGATGAGAAGATGAGTAATCTTAACAAGAACGACGTTGTCAAAGTCCTTTTAGAGGAGTCTGAAATTCCAAGGCAATGGTATAATGTTGTTGCCGACATGCCGAACAAACCAGCACCGTATTACAGCCCATTTACAAACGAAGTGATGAAAGCCGAAGAGATGAAGGCTATTTTTCCTGATTCGCTGATTGCGCAGGAAATGTCCACGGAGAGGTACATCGATATTCCTGATGAGATCAGGGAGATGTATAAACAGTGGAGGCCGTCACCATTGTTTAGGGCAAGGAATCTTGAAAAACTACTGGATACACCTGCAAGAATCTACTATAAATATGAGGGCGTAAATGCCACAGGAAGTCATAAATTAAATTCTGCGCTGGCACAGGCTTACTACAATAAGCAGGCCGGTATCAAGCGCCTAGCCACCGAAACCGGTGCCGGACAGTGGGGAAGTGCACTGAGCATGGCCTGTAATCATTTCGGATTGGAATGCACTGTCTATATGGTGAAGGTCAGCTATCAGCAGAAGCCCTACAGGCGTTCCTTTATGCAGACCTTCGGCGCCAACGTATATGCCAGCCCAAGCAACCTGACCAATGCGGGGAGGATGATACTGGAGAGAGATCCCGATTCAACAGGAAGCCTTGGAACAGCCATCAGTGAGGCGGTTGAAGATGCAGCAACCCACGATGATACCAATTATTCTCTCGGCAGTGTTTTGAATCATGTTTGTCTTCACCAGACTGTTATTGGCCTGGAGGCTAAGAAACAGATGGAGAAGATTGATGAATATCCGGACGTGATTTTTGCCTGCTGCGGTGGAGGAACCAATTTTTCAGGTATCGCAAACCCGTTCCTGCAGGATAAATTTAAAGGGAAAAAGGTCAGAGCAGTTGCGGTTGAACCATCGGCCTGCCCGACATTGACAAAAGGCAAGTTCGCTTTTGACTACGGCGATACGGCAAAAATGGCGCCTATTGCGAAGATGTATACTCTCGGTCATGATTTTATACCGGAGGGGATCCATGCCGGCGGCCTTAGATATCACGGTGATTCGGCGGTTGTCAGTCAGCTTTATCATGATGGCATAATTGAAGCTATGGCTTATGGCCAGAAATCTGTGTTCGATGCGGCAGTCACATTTGCCAGAACCGAAGGGATTGTTCCTGCACCGGAGTCCTCACATGCCATCAGGGCTGCAATCGATGAGGCAGTAAAGGCTAAAGAGGCAGGAGAATCCAAAGTTATTCTGTTTAATCTGAGCGGACACGGCTACTTCGATATGTCCTCCTATGACATGTATTTCAGCGGTAATATGATAGACGTTGAATACTCTAAAGAAAATGTGGAGAAGAGCATGGCAAACCTTCCACAGGTAAAGTAAAGCTGCCATGAAATTTTGATTTATAAATAATGCTGGTATCATCAGACTAGTCTGATGATACCAGCATTCTACTATAGATAATTATGTATTACTCATATTATTTGTATACTATTTTCCTGATTGTCTCTACAGAAAGGCAATATTCTTCAGCAAGTTCATAGATGCTTGTTCCATGGAAATATTTATTTTTAATCTCTTCATTGCGTTGTTTGTAAAATGATCTTGCCCCTGAACCATGACCCCATTTTTTTCGTTCCATGTTGCCTGGAATATACAGAGTTTCACCAGAAACATATTTCTGGACCTCTTTCAAAAGTTCGTCCGGAAGGATATCTGATGCATTTCTGTATTTCATAGAATGCACCCCTCTAACTATTTATTTTTTGCTAAGAACTGCTCTAGCGTGTCATACTTATTCAGAACAACACCATGATTTTCTATCTCAGAAATAACATACTGTTCCAGATCCTGTGCTCTTTGTTTAAAGGCGCTGAGGTCTTCGGTATCAAAAATCCCGAGCAAATCCATTTCATTCAATCCAAATTCTTCTTTGATAATGTTGAGTTCGTGCTGCAGGTTAATTGCATCTCTGAATACTCTCATGGGATTTTGAGTATCGCAATGATAGTAGATTCTCCGCCATGTCAATGAACCTTCCTCATACCAGTCTGCCAAGTCTTCATAATTAGGAGTAAATGATTTTTCTGGTTTTGACTGCTTGTGTTCTGCAATGAATTTTCGTGCTGTGCTAATAATCTCATAGCAAAGCTTTTTCAATTCTTCAACTGTTTTTGCATTTACAATTGCTTCGTAATATGTAATGAAATTTTCAGGAATATCTTTCATTTGTGCCAGACCCACAGTTTCCAAATCAAGCCTCTGCCTAAAGTATGTTCCATTGATACAAGCGACAGCAATAGATAGATAATAAGCAATAAATCCTGACGCCATCCTTACCTTGTAGAGCATTTCTTCAAACATCAAGGTGCGATAAATTTCCATGGCAGTATCCAGTTTCTCAAGAGCCTTTTTTAACATGAAAGCTTTATCCTGTAAGTTGGTTTTCAGCTTTTCCTGCATCGCAACAAATTTCTTCCTGTCTTCTTCACTGCGGCAATACAGAATCTTTGCATCACCTAAGCCGAATGTGAAGTCATCGTCAAAATTCGCCATGTTCTCTATGCGTTCCCATGAACGGGGATACAGAACATGCCCCACACCATCGATAATGAAAGTCTGTCCAAGATTATTTCCATTTTCGTTTACAGGCACAAAATAGTCGAAACACTCGCCATGACAATCGTTTTCCAATGAATGTCCATAGATTGCTATCAGCAGAGCGACATCATCTTTGTATTTCTCCTGTATTTGTGTAATAGCCCAATTTGTCAGTTCTTTTTGTGTTGGTTTCATTTTGTAGTCACCTCATTATTTATAGCGTTATGGAACGGCTATTCCCTTACAAGCTAAGTATATAAGGATATGAAAGTTAAAACAATGCCGATATTTATTGTAAGAGTTCTTACCCTATCGAAACACTGTGAAATTATACCACAGCACACTAAATAATGCTTTCCTTTATAAGTTTTGTGAACATTGAAACCTTTTTGCATCCTGTAAAAAAATTTCCTGGAACAATAATTTACCAATTCCGTCTTACCAAATACAGAAAGTTTTACATATCAAACATTTCGCATAGACTGTTATAGTAAGCCGTTATGACTGCTTTTTATGATAAACAGCATACTTGATACTGATGAAGAGGGAAGGATAGATTAAAGTGTATAAACATTTCTATGTGCGTTTTTTGCTGGTCGCCATCGTCGTATTTGCCATGATCCTTGCCGGCTGTGTTGTTAGAACTGAAGAGATGGGTTCGTCTGGATCAAAAGCTGAAGTGCTGAACCAGGCACCCGGAGTCTCGATGCCGAAGACCGGTGGTTCAAGCTCGGATGATGGAGCTTCCGGTTCGGGAACAGGAGATTCAATCGATTTATCCAGGTCGGGTGTGGATAAACCCTTTCCAATGCCTGAAATGAATAATGAAACTGCAATTAAACCAATCGAGCACAAAATCAGCGCTGGAGTATTGGAGCTTCAAGCTCTTGAGAAGAGCTTTATGTCCTCGAAATACTATCAGCAGGAAAAAATGATACCTTTGACTGTCACCGCAGATCAAAAATATTTTATTGCATATAGGGTCAGTGAAACTAATATGGATGATGAGAATGAGCTGATCTTAGTCGGTATGCCAAGGCAGCAGGTGGAGCTGTACCGGATCGATTTGCAGGAAGAAAAGTCCATAAGGCTTGGGAAAACAGAGTTTATTATCAGCAATGCATGGTCGGAGGATGGAAAACTGCTTTCACTGGTTTCATTTGGTTCTGTAAAAATTCTCGATGTGGCTGCAGGTAAGCTGGCTGATGTGCCGTTAAAATACGAAAAAGACAATATATATAACACTAATTGGGCGCCTGACAACCACACATTAAATATTCATCTGGATACAGTCGCTAACTATTATTCCTATGATTTTTCTTCAAAGAAAATGCTGAGGACCAGGGGCGGTTACACAGAAGGTGACGTTGTTTACCGTGGCAAGGCCGGAGACAAGATACTGACCAGCATGGGGGAAAAGGTAGGTGTGGCGGATGGACTTTATCTGGATGAGGCGCCTGCGAAATTAATTTTCTTCGAAGATGTGATCATCCATGATACTGACCAAAACAGAATATTGATTTCACAAGAGAGCAACAGCTCTGGTGGCGGAAGAGTTGACACTTTGACGGAATATGATGCTGATACAGGCGAGAGCAGGTTGATTTTTCAGACAAATAACAGAGAAGAAAAACCATGGAGGATATTCAAAGCTTCTTTCATGAAGACCACAGGTGATGTTATCTATACTACATTTGAAACGGATGAAAATGGTGTGAAGTATTTTCTCGTTCGTATAGAGCCGAATGGGAAAGAGTCTGTCATTGAGGTTCCGTCGCCATTGTACACGGTTACATCAGGTGAAAACCTTATCCACTTTGCATCATTCAAGCAATGGGACAGCTGCTTTATGGATACAGCAAGCTTCTGTTTTACTGATATGGCACAAAACAGGGAGTACGACAATCATGAGATTAGGGCTCTGATGTATCGTGCGATGGATATTTACAGCAAAGAGGAACCGGATATTGAGAAAATCAAACAGGTGTTTATAAATTCCTACGACGAGATTCCACAGGAAGCACTGGAAAACGTTTTACTTGCGATTGAGTCAGGAGTCTGGAAATATAACAAGCTAGAGATTGGAAAGCGAATTACGATGACAATAAAGATGCGGGATAACGGAAGTGCGGCATCGGTTGAGCTGGATGACCTTTATTTTTGGAGTCCACATGAATTGGTAAAAAAGAACGGGAAGTGGTTTATCACCGGATTTTCCACCTGGCCGGGAAGCAAGGTGAGAGGAGATGTTTACAAGGCTTGCAGCAGCTATATTAAAAAGGAACTGAAGTCGGGGAAGGCTGGAAAGGTTAACGATATTATTCCTGCAGACTTCTCTGATATTGAGGTCGGAGAAATAGAAATATGGGCGATGAGTGACCCGCACAGAGCTGTTTATTCCAACGCATATGCCAGCGAAGCCAGAGTAAAGATCGTTGTGACGCTAGGGGGTAAGCAAGGGGACGAGCAAGGGGACGTTTCTACCGCAGGGGACGTTTCTACAGATAAATATATGGCGTATTTTTCAAAGCGGGATTCAGGAGGAACGTGGAAGTTCAGGAGCCTCGGCAAACTGTCGCCCGGCCTGTTTCCGGGAGAGTGAGGTTGAGGTAAATGTGAAGCGCTGCAATCATTTACCTGATTATCTGGGAGGCTTAAATAGTAAAAACAATTTGATAATTATGGAAGGATTTCGGTGAAAATTGTCGAATCCCTCTAAGTATGAGTTGATGCAGATATTGGTAAATTCAGCTATTCCTATATAGGTATGGTACTGATAAAAAGGTGATTGAGTTATAGGTTCTGTGCTGCTCAACAGGTGACTAAATAGGTACGGTGATGCCTGACAGGTGATTGAATATGAAGCTCAACCGATTGCTTGAGATAACAACCATACTGCTGAATAAAAAGACTGTAACTGCTTCTGAACTTGCTAAACGGTTTAATGTATCAACGAGAACTATTTACCGCGATATTGATGAGCTGTCTGTTTCTGGCGTGCCTGTTTATGCCACGCAGGGTGCGAATGGCGGCATATCAATTTTGGAGGAGTACACTGTCAATCGTACCGCATTGTCAAACAGTGAGAAGGAGAGCGTCTTATTTGCACTTCAAACTTTACAATCAACAAAATATCCTGAAATTGATATAGTTCTGGAGAAACTAGGCAGCATATTCAGAAATACTGTCACAGATTGGATTTCTATTGACTTTTCTCCTTGGGGAGCAAATCCAAATGCTAATAATAAGTTTACAGATATTAAGACTGCAATTATGCAAAACAAAGTAATTGAGATTGATTATATAAACTCAAATAATCAAAAGAGCCGTCGAATAATTGAGCCTATGCGGCTGATATTCAAATCGCAGGCGTGGTATCTATGGGGATTCTGCCGTGAAAAACAAGACTATCGTATGTTTCGCATTTCCCGGATCAAGAGAGTAGAAATAGGGGACGAAACATTCGACAGATATAAGGTTCATAATGAGAGAGAGCAGTCTGTTAATACAGAGGAGAAGCCATATACACATGTTGTCCTGCGGTTTGCCGAAGAAGTACTGTATCGACTGTATGATGATTTTGACGACAAGCTGTTGCACGATAATGGCGATGGTACCTATACACTTGAGGTTGATTTTCCCGAGGATGAATGGTTGTATGGATATATCCTCAGTTTCGGATGTTTTGTAAAGGTTATTGAGCCGGAGCATATAAGAAAAATCATCAAAGAACGCAGCGAGAAAATCATTGAATTCTATAAATAATTTCACAACCTGACATACTGCTGTCAGGTTAGAACTGGTAGGATATTGGGACAGATAGTGTAGAGTAACGTATGAAAAATGTGGCATAGGGGGAGGAAGGTTATGGAATGGAGTAATATGTATCCGCAAGTCAATCAGCCAAGCTTTGAAGCTATGGTTGAATATATCGGTGCTGAAGCCGGAAGATTATGGGATTCTCTTTTTGACTACATGAACTGCGCGTACAGTGCAAAACCAAAAATGTCTTACAGCGTATGCTCCGGTAAGCCCGGCTGGAATGTAAAATTTCAGAAAAGCGGCCAGTCATTCGGCACACTTTATCCCGAAGAAGGATCTTTTTCAGTTTTTATTGTCATCAGCTATAAGCATGAAGCAGAAATGGAGTCGTTGCGGAATGTATTATCTTCTGAAATGCGTGACCTGTATGACAATGCTCAGGACTATATGAAAATGGGCAGGTGGATGATGTTCCGAATCAGTAGTGAAGTTGACTTGCGGGACTATAAGCTGCTGATGTCTGTGAAAATGAAGCCGAAAGATGAGTCCCGGAAATAAGTAAACAAGCGGTCGGATTACATGTCGCCGCTGAATGAATTTTTATAGAAAGAGAAAGGTGAAAATTGATATGATTGAATTACCTGAAAGCCGGACTTTAGCTAATCAAATTAATGAAACCATTAAAGAGAAGAAGATCCGAAATGTAACCACAAATAAATCACCACATAAATTTGCATGGTTTACAGGTGATCCTCAAAGTTATCATAGCCTGCTTGCGGGAAAAAGTATCCTGTCTGCAACGGCACACGGCGGTATGGTAGAAATTTAGGCTGAAGATATTCGCCTTATTTTTTGCGATGGAGCCAATGTGCGTTATTATTTCCCGGGTGAAGAGCTTCCCAAAAAACATCAGCTGCATGTTGAATTTGAGGATTCATCCTCACTTGTATGCAGCGTTCAGATGTATGGGGGAATGTTAGCTCTGGGGAATGGTGAGACAGATGGCTATAATGAATGCGCGAGAAGCAAGCCAAATCCGCTCTCAGATGTTTTTGATAATAGTTATTTCAAATCTCTTTTTGCAGAAGCAGATGGCAAGCTTTCCGCCAAGGCCTTTTTAGCTACAAAGCAGCGGATACCGGGTCTCGGAAATGGCGTTTTGCAGGACATCCTGTTCAAAGCACGGATTCACCCGAAACGTAAAATGAATACCTTATCTGATAATGAATTGGCATCAATGTACAACTCAGTTAAAAATACACTTTTTGAGATGACGATAAATGGCGGCCGGGATACCGAAAGAGACCTGTTTGGATGCAGCGGGGGTTATCGGACTGTTCTATCCGCGAAAACTATTGATGAACCTTGTGCCGTATGCGGCAACGCAATTATCCGCGAAGCTTACCTTGGGGGCAATATCTATTTTTGTCCGGAGTGCCAGAAACTGATAAAGTGAGGTAGCGTAAAGAGAAAGATATAAGAAAAGAAATTGGAGGGGTAATGGGTAAAGAATACATAAACCGGTCTTGACACCAATCGGGGCTTATCGTATACTAAAGTTGAAAATTTAGAGCAGTCATGCAACTGGCGGATAAATTGAAATAACAATGGGAAGCATGATGAAGAATGAATTATCGACCGCCTGGGTAGAACACTTTACCTGGGGCGGTTTTTATTTTTTTAAATTATTTTACAGGAGGATGGATATGAAATCTTATGAACTGAAGTATGGCTGCAATCCACACCAGAAGCCGGCGGAGATAAAGTCCGTCGAGGGAGAACTGCCCTTCGAAATCTTAAATGGCAACCCCGGGTACATAAACTTTATGGATGCACTGAACTCATGGCAGCTTGTAAAGGAATTAAAGGCAGCGCTGAACATGCCTGCAGCTGCCTCATTCAAACATGTAAGCCCGGCTGGAGCGGCTCTTGGACTTCCGCTGTCCGATATTCTCAAGAAGGCTTACCATTTGGAGGATCTGGAGCTGTCACCTTTGGCCTGCGCATATGCACGTGCAAGAGGTGCAGACCGAATGTCTTCCTTCGGTGATTGGGCGGCTCTGAGTGATGTTGTTGATGTCTCGACAGCGTTAATATTGAAAAAAGAAGTGTCTGACGGAGTAATTGCACCCGGATATACTGATGAGGCTCTTGAGATTCTAAAGAAAAAGAAGGGTGGTAAGTATAACGTAATTAAAGTCGACCCTGCTTATGAGGCGGATGAGACCGAAAAAAGGCTGATTTTCGGCATTGAGTTTGTACAGAAGAAAAACAGCCATATACCATCTCTTGACGACCTGAAGAATATTGCAACAGAGAAAAATGAATTGCCGGAGCAGGCTAAAACTGACATGATTCTGGCTATGATTACGCTTAAATATACACAGTCCAACTCGGTATGCTATACGGCAGAAGGTCAGGTCATCGGCTGCGGAGCGGGACAGCAGTCGAGAATACATTGTACCAGGCTTGCAGGGGAGAAGGCTGATCTGTGGTACCTGAAGCAACATCCAAAGGTACTGGGTCTGAGGTTTAAGGAAGGCCTCGGAAGGCCTGAGAGAGATAATGCTATTGATTTGTTTGTGCGTGATGATACAACCGAATTTGAGCAGGGTATGCTCAATGATTTGCTGGAAGAAGCGCCTTCAAGGCTGACGCAGGATGAGAAGAAGGCATGGCTCAGCGGCATGAAGGATATTACATTGGGATCTGACGCATTCTTCCCATTCAGAGACAATATCGACCGGGCTCACAAGAGCGGCGTGAAATATATTGTACAACCTGGCGGTTCGGTGAGGGAGGATTCTGTTATAGAGGCCTGCAATCAGTATGGAATGGTTATGTGCATGACCGGACTGAGGCTGTTCCATCATTGACAGGTGCGAGATGCGAACAGGGGCCGGGTGAAACGGAGCTGAATTTGTATGCGGCGAGCTTCATTTGATGAGAACTTTGTTTACTGCCGGCTTCACTTGTAGTCAATTGCGCGGATTATTTTTATCACTTACAGAAAGGACAAAATACTATGGACAAACCACGGCTAAATGCCAATTATGAAATGCTAAAATCGAATACATACCCGGGGAGAGGCATTATCCTTGGGATGAGTCCGGATGCGAAGTGCATGGTGCAGGTGTACTGGATCATGGGGAGAAGTGAGAATAGCAGGAACAGAATATTTGAGGAGGAAAACGGCTTTGTCAGGACCAAGGCTTTTGATGAAAGCAAGCTGGTGGATCCTTCGCTGATTATTTATTTCCCGGCAAGACACGATGATGGTCGACACATCATAACTAATGGAGACCAGACTGATACTATATTTGAAACCATGGCTAAAGGCGGAAGCTTTGAGGACGCGTTGAACACAAGATGCTTTGAGCCGGATGCGCCGAACTTTACCCCTAGGATCTCTGGAATTATTGACTTAAAGGATTCACAATATGCGTACAAGTTGTCTATACTGAAGTCCAATAACAATACCGGAGCTTTCTGTATAAGGAATTACTTCAATTATGAAAAGGGGATTCAAGGAGTTGGACACTGTATCCACACTTATGTACAGGATGGCAGCCCAATCCCTTCTTTTGCAGGTGAGCCTTACGAATTGGATCTGTTTGATGATATCGATGAAACAGTGCAATACTATTGGAAGGCGTTGAATGATGAGAACAAGGTATCTATATTGGCAAAGTATATACGAATAGAGGATGGAAGCTTCGACATCAGGATCATAAACAAAAATCGTGTATAGGGGATGTGCATAGGGGGATGTGCATAGGGGGACGTTTCTCAACACAAGGCAGAAAATATAAGGCATAGAACATAGGGGACGTTTCTCCTGTGTTCTTTTTTTATATGAGCTTAGGCATTAATTTGAGAAATGTCCCCATGTTTCATAGTGCATTAAGTTGAGAACTGTCCCCTAATCTTTCTGATGTTAATTTGAGAACTGTCCCCTGTTTTCAAGAAACGTCCCCTCTTGTTACACCACTGGTTTTAGCGCCCGTCCCAATGCTTCTGAGGTATTTTAGCATTCCCCTGCTAATATAATTAAGTGAGGGGGAGGCAGACGGCATGAGTGAACGTGATATATCCGGAATCATACAAAAGGATAGGCAGGAGAGGGTGAAGGATCACTTTGAGGGGACGTTTCTTGATTA
The DNA here is from genome assembly GCA_023409615.1 of Bacillota bacterium. Lineage (GTDB taxonomy): Bacteria > Bacillota > Clostridia > Acetivibrionales > DTU013 > JAEYRF01. The sequence goes on from JAEYRF010000152.1 coordinate 13,055, forward strand.
TACTGAATTGATCAGGAAAAATCCAAATCTTACTATACTTTCGCATCAACGTATATTTAGCCTGATTTCAAATGCCGGTGTCGAAGTGGTCAGAACTGACGAACATCCAAGATTAAGAAGAATTTATGGAAATGATGTTATTAAAAGATACAGATTTTTTGAGGATTTTTATGGAATAGATAAAACAATCATGAAGATCGCGAGGTATTTTCACTCCGCTGCAATGGCGGGAGAAGAGTCAAGACAAGTCCTGTACATGGTAGGTCCTGTCGGTTCAGGCAAATCATCCTTGATGGAGGTGCTAAAGAAGGCTCTTGAGAGCAGCAAGGAAATTTATGCACTGAAAGGCTGCCCTATGAGGGAAGAACCGCTGCATCTCGTTCCAAAGCATTTGCGGCGCGAATTTGAACAGATTCTCGGCATCAGGATAGAAGGAGACCTGTGCCCCATATGCCGTTACAGGCTGAAGAACGAATATAAGGGTGAATATGAAACCTTTCCTGTTGAACAGGTCGGATATTCAATCAGGTCGCGAAAGGGAATCGGTGTCGTACCACCGGTAGATCCGAATAATCAGGATACCAGTGTGTTGATCGGAAGTGTTGATATCTCCAAGATTGACCTGTATTCGGAGGAT
>JAEYRF010000220.1 GCA_023409615.1 Bacillota bacterium
AATAGCGGTCCGAACCATTCGGGCAGAAACACCTTGATGAACTCGGGGATAATTTTGTCATTGGCGCCGACAGCCGTAAGAGCTACCTTGCCTGTACTCTCAAAAAAGAACAGGTTGGAAAGCGCTCCTACTGTAAAAGCAACGCCTGTCATCATCAATATAAATATACCACCCGACACAACCGCTCTATTCAGTTCCCTGCCGCTTTTAACAGTCATAAAACGAACGACCAGCTGCGGCTGTGCCAGCACCCCTATTCCGACCCCCATGACAACAGTGGATACCAGGTTCCACCATATGGGTGTTCCAAAACGCGGCATATTTGTCCAGCCGTTAAAACCGCCCTTTGCAAGCGCGGCTGTCTGCTCCAGTGCTGCAGGATTACTATATAGCTGTGTAAGTTGCTGATGCGCAGCTGTGACTCCCCCAAGCCTGCTATATGCGAATATGATAAGAAATGTCATCCCGACGAACATCAGCAAACCCTGAAAAGCATCTGTGTACATGACTCCCTTCAGGCCTCCTACAAATACATAAAGCGCCACGACCGCCACAAACAACAGCAGTGAGACATAATACGGCACTCCAAAGTATGATTGGATAAAATCAGCTCCGCCTTTGATGACCGATGCCGCATATATGGGCATGAATACAAATATAATCACACCTGCAAATCCCTGTATAAATTTTGACTTGTACCGAAGACCAAGAAGTTCAGGAAATGTGTGCGCATCAAGGTTGTGTCCCATTTTGCGTGTTCGTTTCCCGAAGACCACAAAAGCTATAAAAATCCCTGCGAAAATATTCAGAAATGTAAGCCATAAAAGCCCCATGCCTAACTGGCCGGCAGCTCCGCCAAAACCTATGATGGCAGAGGTGCTGATAAATGAAGCCCCATATGACAGCGCCATTACAATGGGATGTGTCTTCCTGCCCGCTACCAGGTAGTCGGCAGCTGTTTTAGTTCTTTTATAACCCAGGTATCCCAAAAACGCTGTAATTCCAAGATAAATGAGAATGATAATTGAGATGTAAAACATGATAAGCCTCCTTAAAAATTAAGTGATCGGAATTCTTTATAAATTCACTATAATCTTAAGGAGCATGCTATTTCCAAGATATTTGACCTTTCCGCCTATCTCAAACTGCAAGACCCTTGAAATGATTATTTTATTTCTTCTGCTCCCTTGTTCCAGTTGACCAACCCATAGATTACACATATAGCCGTACTTAGAATAGATAACAAATAAACTGTTCCTATCCAGGGATCTGTTAATCCAAACATCCTTTCACCTCCCTCTCCGGTTGTTCTGAACATGCTGAAGGACTTACGCAAACAGGTATCCTTTACCTGTCTGAAAGTCCATCCATATGGCAGTATTATCCATAAAATAGTGTTATTCCGTCCATTATAACAGGCTTTTGTATTTACTTCAATACAATTTTTCTATGCTTTTTTGCGCAGTACACAAATTGCACAGTAAAAATGTCCCCTCTGTGTCTTGTCTTCTTTTATGAAAAACTCCAACTCGCTGTACAAATTTTTGATTTGGGGACTGAATTTAATTACAATTTCGCCTTTTAACGCTAAAAGGGGGTGGGTGTGGTTAACATAATTCGGAAATACCATATTTATTTGTCCCATACTCAAAATTTTGTACAAGATATCGGCGAATTTGTAGTGATGTAAAAATATTTCCCCGATAACTGCACATTGGTTAAAGTTATGTGCAGTTATAATTAAAGTTCCTTGAATATATTTATGTGAATATGATTGCTTTTGGTTGTACTTGACATCTATTTGAATGGTGTTATAATGAAGTTGAAAGTAAATCATGTTGGAGGTTCATATGAAAATCATTGATATGTTTAAAACAAAAAAACCGGTCATTTCATTCGAAATTTTTCCGCCAAAGCCGGATGTTCCAATAGATACGTTGTTCAACCACCTCGAACAGTTTGAAGCGCTAAAGCCCGATTACATCAGTGTCACCTATGGTGCGGGTGGCAGTCAGAAAGGCCGAACGCTGGAAATCGCCTCAAGAGTAAAAAATATCAACAATATAGAAAGCATGGCACATTTCACCTGTGTTGGACATACAAAGGAGGAAATTGACCGGATGCTGGTTTCTATGCAGCAACAAGTTCTTGAGAATATCCTTGCATTAAGGGGAGATCCGCCTGTTAATCAGCCTGATTTTGACTTCAGTAATAACGCCTACAGGTATGCAAGTGAGCTGATCTCTCATATCAGAAGGTTCGGTGACTTTTGTATCGCATCAGCGGCATATGTGGAGGGACATATTGACTCCAAAAGGCTTAGCGAGGACTTGGAGCATCTGAAAGAAAAGGTCGATACAGGTGTCGATTTTCTTGTAACACAGTTATTCTTTGACAACAGACTGTTCTATGACTTTATTGAAAAAACCCGCAGGATTGGTATACACTGTCCTGTCTCCGCCGGTATCATGCCAATATTCAAAGCTGAACAGATAAAATCAATTACTTCCAGGAGTGGATGCTCAATCCCTGCAAAGCTTGTACTAATGATGGACAAATATCAAGATAATGCAGAAGATATGAGAAAGGCCGGAATAGAATATGCAACTCTTCAGATCCAGGATCTCATCAATAACGGGGTCGATGGAATTCATTTATATACAATGAACAGGCCTAAATCAACAGCTGAGATAATTCAGGGAATAAGGCGTCTTTGACTTATGCTTTCCTGCGGAGCCTGTTGTGTTCATTCAGCGCGTTATCGAGCGCAACAGCTTCATTGATAGCATTTTCAATTTCATCTGACTCAGGGTCTGAAACATCACTTGAAAGGATTCTGTGTTTGAAGCCTACAATTGTGCTCTCAATCTGATCCAACCTCACATTCACCATTTCCAGCTGTTCACGTTCTTCATTGAGGTTCCGCAGCAGTTTTTCATCCATTTCAACTGTCTTCGTCAGTTCCAGAACAGCTTGATAATTTTTGAGTGAGCCCAACTTTCTATTGTTCAAATTGATTCTTGCGACTAATTCATTCAGGTTCTGTTGTGAGAGGTCACCCATCCTATCACAATAATTAACGATGAGGTTAAAATATGCCATAACCAGTTTGAGTGCCTGTTCAATTATTTTCTGTCTGATTGGATCCTCATTGTATCTGTCAAAATAATCAACCAGTTCGTCCTTCTGCTTGAGTACTTTTGCAGCCTTAATTCTCTGATCACTGTCCAGGCGTCCCAAAACCTTTTTATACAGGCTATTGCAGTCCCAGCTTAATTTATTGATGTCATCAAGTTTTTCAGACAGCTTTAATTCTTCATTAAATTCGCTGCTTCTTGCAGTATGAATAACTCCGGCAGTATACGCCAAAACCGATGCCGCTCCGAAAACGTATGGCAGTAATGTTATGTCAGGTGCTGCAGATGATATACCTGCAGCTAAGATAAAACCTGCAGCCAACATAAGTATGTTCTTGAATTTTAATGCAGCTCTCAGGTACATTCTTAAACCACCTCTTGGGAATATTATATATTTACAGACCTCAAATATCAACAACACCTCTACAGAAAGTATTTCATTTATATTGAGGAATGTCCCCTCTGCATCATCTGTCCGAATGTCATATTATCACCATCACCAGTGAATGCATTCATAATCTCATTTTCAGTAAATACTCCCGCAAGACACAGATCATCATCCAGTACATGGATGATATGGAATCTGTCAAAATCCATATTTTTTAGGATTTCATCTACTCGAGTACTTTTCAGCACAACAAGATCCCTTGCCGGATAAATACCTTTTTTTAACAATCTTGAACGTCTATAGAGTATTTGTCTGATATTCATAAAACCACTCTCCATTCTGGCATCCTTTATTGCTATTGGAATGTATATACCTATTACAATCAAGCTTATATTATTACCGGTCATATAGATCTGAACCGTACCTGCAAGCAGTAAAAATACTGATATGATCCGGGCAAGTATACGGATTACCTTGCCTGCCGCCAGCAATCCCATACTTCCGGATAATATCTGCTGCAATATTCTTCCGCCGTCAAGCGGGAGAGCGGGCAACAGGTTGAACAATGCAAGCAGCAGGTTTGTTGCGGATACCATGTCAAGACCCTCTTTTATCTGTGGCAATGCCATAGCTGCCATTAATGATACCCCAAACAGAATCAGATTAATTGCAGGTCCGGCTGCATATATCCATAACAACGCATGCTGTGATAAGCCTCTGTCCTGGATCTCCACCGACAATCCTGCCGGTGTAATACATATACAGGAAGGTCTAATGCCATATCTTCCGGCAACTGCTATATGACACATTTCATGCAGTACTACAGAGAAAAAAGCCGTTGTATACTCCTTTAGGCAGCCTGCAATCAGCATAACAGGAGGTATGACTAGAACCAAAATGCTTATCCGGAATTCAGTTTTCCCTATACAAAATCTCACCGTATTGCTACACTAATGTATTCAAGAGGATTCACAGCTTCTCCGTCTTTCCACACCTCGAAGTGAAGATGATTCCCGGCAGAAATATTCTGATCTCCGATTTGAGCAATTACATCCCCTTCATTAATTATGTCGCCTTTTTGTACAATAATTATGCGGCAGTGTGCAT
>JAEYRF010000254.1 GCA_023409615.1 Bacillota bacterium
ACAACACATACAACAAATATATTTTAAGAATTTGACAGATTTTTTGCATAAAAAAGGCCCATTTTTCAATGGGTTTCAGACTTTTTGCTTTTTGATTTTCAGCAACTAACTGTCAAACTCCCGGATATTTGCATCTTGGCATGCGGATACTTTTATTTACGGGAAAATGTGTTATCTTATTAATAGAAACGCATTACGATTTGACGGAAAGTTGGCACTGCAATGAAAATTCATGTTGAACATGGAGAATACCCGGAAAATGAAATAATCCTTCGCTGCAGAGAACTGGATGACGAAATGATGGAAGTATTGGCACTTCTGCGCGAGCGTTCAGCGAAAATCGCATGCTTCAAAGAGGGTGAGATTCACTTTATACTGCCTGGTGAGATATTCTATGCGGAAGCGGTTGACGGGAAAACCTTTCTTTATACAGCCGACTCAGTACTTGAAACACACCAGAGTCTTTCTGCTCTGCTGAACAGACACGAAGAAGCAGGACTGCTTCGCATTGGCAAATCTCAGCTTTGTAATCTTTACCATGTTGAGAAACTAAAGAGTCTGCCGAACAGCCGTATTGAAATTACGCTAAAAAATAACGAACAGCTTATCGTATCGCGTCACTTTGTCCATAGTATGAAAGAAAAGCTTGGAATCCTGGAATGAAAGGAGGATAGATATGAGGAAAAATAGTTTTGAGAACAGTGGATTTGCCCGGTTGTATACATGGATTACAAAGGCCAAATTGACAATGGGCATATTTTTTACAATGCATGTGATTGTATTTCTTTTCTTCGGTCTGATTATGAATGGGACAACAGTCTCACTGGAATTTTTCCCCGCGCTTGAAATGTTATTCGCATGCATTTTTATAGGATTGTTACAGCAAGCTCTTATCCCGCCGGAGAAGTTTACCCGTGTCAGATGTGCTCTCTGGGTTCTATCCAGCGCCTTTGTCACATTGATGTTTGGACTCGCTTTTCAGTGGTTCAGATTGTTTCCCTCATGGTGCTTCCCTGTGTTTGTTGCATTTGAGGTTATCGGGATGCTGTTTATGATACTAAGTTACCATCTTGAGCTTCATAGGGAGACGAAATATCTTAACCGTAAATTGGATCTATTTCGAAGTAAAAAACCGGAAAGGGAGGTATGAGTGATGCCTGTTATTCAGATTAACCGATTAAGGAAGTATTACGGTAAACACATCGGGATAAAGGATGTGACCTTCTCAGTTGAAGAAGGTGAAATCTTCGGTTTTGTCGGCCCAAATGGCGCGGGTAAGTCTACTACAATCAGAACACTGATGGGCCTAATTTTTGCAAGCGACGGTTCGGCTTCCATATGTGGACTGGACTGCTCAAAACACTCAAAGGAAATAAAAGCGTTTACCGGCTATGTCCCAAGCGATGTACGGCTCTATGAAAATATGCGTGTGGGTGAGCTGCTCAAGCGAAACGACAGCTTTTACGGGCAAGCGGAACGCAGTGACTCGGGTCGTCTATACCGATTATTTGATCTGGATTTATCAAAGCAATTTCGGGAGCTTTCCACCGGCAACAAGAAAAAGGCTTCAGTGATCTGCGCACTGGCTTCGAGACCCAAAGTGGTTATTCTTGACGAGCCCACAAGCGGTCTTGATCCAATCATGCAGAAGGTGCTGTTTGAGGAACTCAGACGTATGACAGATGACGGAGTTACAGTGCTTCTTTCAAGCCATAACCTTGCGGAAGTTCAGGAGTATTGCGACCGTGTAGCGTTTATCAAGGACGGCTCGATAATTGCGGTATCAGATTTAAAAGAGGATGCTGTACCGAGAAAATTAATCGAGGTTACGGGCAGAGGAGATGTATTACCAGAAGGATGGGAATTACTGAAGAAGGAGCAGAACCGCCGTATTTTTCGTACTGCTTCTGACAGCAGAAGTATCATTGCGGCATTATCCATACTCTCGCCTGAAGATTTTACAGTTGAAACGGAGAGCATAGAAGAACGTTTTTGGGATTTGTACGGGAAGGAGGGAAAATCATGAAGGTGTTTTTCCTTGAGTTGAGGAATCTTCGCAAAAGCATCGTGATGAGTACGGCATCGATATGCAGTGTGATATACCTAATGCTGTTGTTTTTTCCTTCTATGCAGACAGAGTCTATGAAGGCTCTTGCCGGAGCCAAGCTTGAGGGGATAGATCCAGCCTTGCTGGAGGCGTTAGGACTAACTCAGATGATGGACTTTACTGTCATAACGAACTACTTTGGGTATGTCCTTCAGTTTATTACCCTTGCTATGATGGTGGTGGTTACACAACGCGCAGTTGGGCTTCTGTCCAAGGAAGAAGCCGACGGAACCATAGAATACCTGTGCTCAAAACCGGTTTCCCGCTGGAAAGTATTTTATCAAAAAGGTCTGGCACACCTTACTTCCTTTTTTATCATGCTCATTGCGTATACCGTCGCAACTGTTATCGGATATTTGCAGGTTACCGGCTATACCTTTGAGGAGGCTATAAGGGAATCGCTTATTCTCTACGGCAGTATATTTTTTATTGGGTTGGTTTTTTCGGCCGTCGGTATTCTGGTCTCTGCTCTGTTAAGAGGCGGCAAAGGTATGGGAGGGATTACGGTCGGTATCGTGTTTGGTACGTTCATCATAGGTGTTTGCTCGGTGGTCATTCATTCCCTGGACTTTCTCAAATGGTTTTCACCTATGGACTGGATAAAGACTAATAAACTGATGACTGAGGGCATCTTACCGGAGGAATGGATAGTAGGAATTTCTGTAATAATCGGATGTACTGTTGCCGCATGGCTCAGATATCGTAAAAAAGACTTATTAGTTTAGAAAAAGTGGCTGGAATCTGTATAATTCAATCATGGAAACACATAATAAGCTGGGAGGTGCTTATTATGGCAATAACTTTTACGCAAAAGGAAATGAAGTTACTGGAAGATCAAAAAACGCATGAGCAAATATGCATAGATAAGTACACGAATTATGCTGCTCAGGCTAAGGACGGTCAATTAAAGCAGATATTCAACGCAAATGCTCAAAGTGAGCGGGAGCATTTGAGCAGTATCAATCAATTAATAAGCGGTCAGATACCGCAAATGAACCAGCAACAGAATCAAGGTGCGGGGCAGAACGCCGGAAATCAAGCACCGGCAGCCGGTATGAACAACACAAAGACCGGTATGACCGGAGCATCGGATAAGGATCTGTGCACAGATATGTTAATGACCGAAAAATATGTCTCGGGTGCTTACGATACATCCATTTTTGAGTTTAATAACACAAACGTTCGCGATGTATTGAATCACATCCAAAAGGAGGAGCAAAAGCATGGCGAAGCCATTTCCCAGTATATGCAGGAGAAAGGGCTGTATTCCGCCCAATAAGTAATAACAAATTTAAAGGAGAGGGAGATCACCCGGATGGGGATCTCCCTTTAAAATGCTTCTTATTTCTGTATCACAACTCTTGTTCCTATATACATATAGCTGTAGAAATCTATTACATTTTGGGGTACTTTTTCATCCATAGCTAATGCGTGCGTATCGTAATAGCTAATAAATTGACACATTAGCCATACAATTGTATAATGTAGCTAATGATGGAGAGGGGTGACTTAGATGAAGGTACCGTCCACAGAAGTGCAGAATAACTTCGGGAAATACTTAAAAATTGCATCGGAATTAGAAGATGTTATTGTAACCCGGAATGGATATGAGGTTGCGAAAATAGTTCCCTGCGAGGAGAGATCCGCTGTTGCGGAGGAAGCTGCAAATTATATTTACAACGATCGGTGGAAGGTTAATTATGAAGAGTTTCTTAAAATGGTGGATAATTCGGATCTGCGATACGAATACATCGACGGAGAGGTTTACCTGCTTTCTTCTCCGGTTTACAGCCATCAGGTGGCGGTTAATGAAATACAGGGTATTTTTTTCAACTGGTTTAAAGGGAAAAAATGCAGGCCGCTGACATCTCCTTTTGATGTCACGCTGATAAAAGGTAAGGATAACATCAATGTTGTCCAGCCTGATATTATCGTCATATGCGATACCGATAAAATTGATGCGTCAGGGAAATACCAGGGAGTGCCCACTCTCGCTGTAGAGGTGTTATCAAGATCCACAAGGCGCAAGGATATGGTTAAAAAGCTTGATCTGTATATGCAAACCGGCGTCAAGGAATACTGGATGGTTGACCCGGATAAAAAGGAACTTTCCATTTACAATTTTGAAAAGCATGATATCGAAGATAACAATACCTACACAGGTGACATGGTTGTAAAATCAAAAGTCTTTAATGGGCTGGAATTCAGGCTTGTGGATATATTCACATTCTGAGGTTATGAATATATAATGCTGAAGAAGTAGTAGAATTGAAGAGGAATAGAAGAATGGTAGAAGGGAAGGTGAAACATGCTAAAAATCGGAGAATTCTCAATTCTGACCGGAATCAGCATCCATATGCTTCGAAATTACGACAAAATCGGGTTGCTTAAGCCGGAAAAGGTAGAGAGTATGAGCAACTACCGGTTTTATGGCGAGAAGCAGATTGTCCGTGCAAATCATATTCAGGTGTTAAAAAGTCTTGGTTTTGGTCTGAATGAAATATCCGAAATTCTGATGGATAACACACCGGGTGACAGAATCAGGACCTTTCTGGAAAGCAAGATAAGAGAGAAGGAGGAAAGCCTTTCTATAACAGAAAAACAGATCGCTCAGATGCGGCACGCGCTTCATGAGCTTGATACGCAGAACGGATTAACGCTGTCCGTTAGCATTAAAAGGCTTCCCATGCGCAGGGTTGTCAGTCTGCGCGATGTTATCCGGGAATTCAACGAAGAAGGACTATTGTGGGAACGCCTCGACAGGGCTTGCAGGGGTAATGGAGTCAAGCTTGCGGATGTGCAATATTGTATGGCAATGACGCACAGTGTGGATTTCGAGAGAAAATTAATCGACACAGAAGTCTTTAAGGTTGTCGAGCAGGCCGGGCCTGTCATTGAAGGACTGAAATTTTCGCAGATGTCTGAAACTGAAGCGGCCGTAGTGGCGTTTCAAGGTATATATAGCCGGATCAGTGACATTAATAGTTGCATTTATCATTGGATCGTGGAAAACGGTTACAGAATATCGGGAAAAGCATTCAGTGTCTACTATATATCTCCGGAAAACGAAACAAATCCGGAAAACTATGTTACTGAAATCTGCTACCCTGTTAAGAGGTAGATTTGCCTCCCTTAATAAGAAATGGATTTACAGCCCCCATCTAAAATTGTTCTTGACTCTCGCACGATACGAGGGTTTATACTCCTGCTGTAAGAATGACGTAAACGACAGGAGGCTTTGATTTATGCGAGAGAAATTGATCACTCTAAAGCACCATCAAGACGACTATGAATGTATGTGGAACGGCATAGAGGATTTATATATCAGGGATACAGGAGAAAAACTTCCACCGAGTTTCTTTTTCGTTCTCTCCGGATTAGGATCGTTTTGCTATATGAAAACGCCAAAGTCAGACCTGAAACGGATGATTGCACTAGGGGACGGACGTACATGGGAGATGTATAAATTTTTAGCTCCTATTGTAGGGTTTGAATATAAACATTATGAGTATAAAACCTTTGAACAGGCAATCAAAAAGGCCAAGGCGGAAATTGAAACTGGGTATCCGCCTGTTTTAGGGGCTTTGGATATGTATTATCTGCCATATTTTTCAAAACTATATCATGGAGAGCATATTCCCTTTCATTATGTATTAATGGTTGGTTATGATGATGAGGCACAATGTATTTATCTGCTTGACTGCGGACGCGAAGAGGTGCAGACGCTTTCTTACGATGAACTGCGTCAAGCATGGGATTGCAGTTACCCGGGCCTGTCAAAGCCAAACACCGTCTGTACAGTCAGAATGAATTCCACGAAAAACAAATACCAGATTGCAAAGGAAGCACTGGCAAAAAAGAGAGAGATGTTTTTGAATCCATCAGTGGGCTTTGTTGGCAGAAAGGGACTTCAAAAATTTATATATGAGTTGCCCCAACTGAAAAGCGATCTCACGAAAGAAGATTATGATAGAATACTCGTAAACATGGTAACGTTTTTTGGTACGGTGCCGACTGTTCCAAACGCGCTGCGTGGAATCAATGAGCCGGACAAGGTAAGCTTTGGAGGCGGCTTTGATAAAATGAGCCGTGTTCTCAATGATTTGGGAAGAGAATATGGAAATGAGGCGTGGCTTGAGGCAGCATGCCGTTTTGATGAAGGAGCCGTAATCATCTCTAAAATCACAAATAGCATCGTGGCATATCTCGCCGGGGAAAACGATAAGACGGCTGAATTGCAGGTCCTATTCATGAAGGTAATGGAGATCATGACGGATGGGTTTGTTCTTTTGGGGAGATAAAATCCCCGAAGAAAACCCAATGATAAAAAAAGAATGAAAGTGTAAAGCAGGCTATGAAAATGCAACAAAGCACTATCTGTGAAACTGGAGGGTAAAAGCATGGCTTTTGATTTTAGGAAAGAATACAAAGAATTTTATATGCCGAAGAACACACCGGTAATAGTAACTGTTCCGGCTGTAAATTATATCGCTGTTAGAGGAAAAGGAAACCCAAATCAAAAAGGCGGTACATATCATCAAGCTGTCGGCATTCTTTATGCGATTGCATATACAATCAAAATGAGCTATAAAGGCCCGTATAAGATTGAAGGTTTTTTTGAATATGTAGTACCTCCGCTGGAAGGCTTCTGGTGGCAGGATAATGTCAATGGTGTTGATTATGGAAACAAAGAAACTTTTAACTGGATCTCGGTTATCCGACTGCCGGATTTTGTTTCAAAAAGCGATTTTGATTGGGCGGCAGCAGAAGCGGCTAAGAAGAAAAAGCTGGATTGCTCATCTGCAGAGTTCCTAACAGTCGATGAAGGTTTATGTGTTCAAATCATGCACATAGGGCCGTTTGATGATTAACCTACTACCGTTGCTATCATGGACGAGTATTTGAATGAAAACGGGTATGAAAATGATATGTCAGATACACGTTTACATCACGAAATATATCTTTCAGATATCAGTAAAGCCGAGCCATCAAAATGGAAAACAGTCATACGTCATCCAATTAAAAAGGCTTGATGGGAAAAGCATTTATGATTGTTATGATTGTGGATGCTATCGATTTTTCAGAAAATATCGCACAATAACGAGTAATGGTGTATTGATGTTATCCGGCCTTATTAAGTGAAGCGGACATCCTGTATCTTGCACACTTTGTTACCA
>JAEYRF010000256.1 GCA_023409615.1 Bacillota bacterium
TTCTTACATAAGTAGTATGAGGATAGCCGAGTTTCTCCGCGAGACTTGGCCCAACCTGAGCGGTATCACCGTCGGTCGCCTGTTTTCCGCAAATGATAAGATCAGCATCACCAATTTTTCGAACGCCCATTGAAAGCGCATAGGCAGTGGCAAGGGTATCAGCTCCCGCAAAGGCTCTGTCACTGAGCAGGACTGCATCATCAGCCCCAAGGCCGATCATGTTCTTGAGGAGCTCAGCAACGGAAGGTATTCCCATGCTTAGGACTGTTACCTTTCCGCCCGCTCTTTCCTTTATCCGAAGCCCTTCCTCAACAGCGTATGTATCAAAGGGATTAATTATAGATTCTACGCCTTCGCGAATAATAGTATTTGTTTCCTTATTCATCTTCACTTCCATAGTTCCCGGGACCTGTTTCACACACACAACGATGTTCATGTTATCAAAATTCACTCCTCTTAAGGATATATTATCAGGTTAACGCTTTATTTATTTCCTTGATGACTCTTTTATGAGCTCCAAGGCAATAACATTTCTCTGTATCTGATTTGTACCCTCATAAATTTGTGTAATTTTTGCATCGCGCATCCTTTTCTCAACGGGGTATTCCTTCATATATCCGTAGCCGCCAAGAACCTGAACTGCATCTACAGTTACCTTCATAGCAGTATCTGATGCAAAAACCTTACACATAGCCGATTCCTTGGAGAATTCTTTAGCGCCACTGTCAATGAATCGACAGGTCTGATATACCAACGCTCTTGCTGCCTCAATCTGTATCGCCATGTCCGCAAGGATATGCTGTATCGCCTGGAATGATGAAATAGGCTGATTAAATTGAACCCTTTGCCTGGAATATTTCACAGCATCTTCAAATGCACCCTGGGCGATTCCAAGGGCTTGAGACGCAACACCGGGTCTGGTTCTGTCAAGAGTTTTCATTGCTACGATAAAGCCCATTCCTTCTCGTGAAAGAAGATTTTCCTTAGGTATTCTGCAATCTTCAAAAACCAACTCACTTGTACAGGATGCTCTGATACCCATTTTATTTTCTTTTTTACCAAATGAAAAACCGGGAGTTCCCTTTTCAACAATAAATGCTGAAAAGCCTCTGGCGCCCTTACTCCTGTTGGTGCATGCAACGACTGTATATATGTCGGCTTCTCCGCCGTTTGTTATCCATTGCTTCGTACCGTTGAGGACATATTCATCCCCGTCTAATACTGCTGTTGTAAGTATCCCTGCAGCATCGCTGCCTGCATTAGCTTCAGTAAGGCCAAAAGCGGCAAGTTTTTTTCCTGCGGCAATATCGGGAAGGTACTTCATTTTTTGATCTTCATTTCCAAAGAGGATGATAGGAAAGGTTCCGAGTCCGGTTCCTGCAAATGACAGAGCAATTCCACCGCAGGCACGGCTCAGCTCTTCAACCACAAGCGCCATTTCAAGTATGCCTCCGCCAAGCCCGCCATACTCTTCAGGTATGTAAACGCCGCACAGATCAGAATCTGCTAGGATTTTCACGATGTCATTCGGAAATTTGCCTTCTTCATCATACTGTATGGCCACCGGTGCAATTTTTTCATCGGCAATCTTTGCGGCCAGTTCCTTAATCATCATCTGTTCTTCGGTCAGGAAATAATTCATAAAATACACTCCTTTTACTTGAGTCTGGTTAACCCAAATCAACTTATTTATTATATGATTATATTAGCAGGTAACAAATACATTAAGAGTATAATATAAATCTCTCCTCTATGCAATAATATCTTTCCATTCAAATATACAGGGTGAAATATGCAGCAGAAATCATCAGGCCGAACCATAAACAGAAAGACCTAGTAATCTATAGGTCTTTATTTTACTAAATTAGTAATTTTGACTGATATAAGTTAAATACGTATTCATGATAAAATTCAATATGGAGGGAGGTGGTATTATGCTGAGCATATCCAGGCACTTTAAAGGCGAGAAGGGAGCAGCATCAATTATTGTTGCTTTATGTATGACAGTATTGCTTGGATTTACCGCACTTGTAATTGATGTCGGGATAATTACATCTGAAAAAAGCAGGATCAGTAATGCGGCGGATGCAGCAGCTTTAGCCGGAGCGCAGGAACTGATACGGGATAAAAGCAATGTATACAACGTAGTAAATCAGTATTTGGAAAGTAACAGTGTAGATCCTGTAGATGCTGAAATAGTGGTGTTCGATTCAGACACCAAAGTCGGTGTCACTGTTAAAGAGGAAGTTGACTATTATTTCGCGAGAATTCTGGGATTTGATAAAAACAATGTAAAAGCTGAAGCTGTTGCAATGTGCGCTCCGGTTATCGGAATATATGAAGGTATCAGACCATTTGCCATAGAGCAGCAAACATTGGAGTTTGAACAAACATACACTCTGAAAGAAGGCGGCGGAAGCGGCAGTAATGGTAATTACGGTGCTTTAGCCTTAAGCGGTAACGGGGCATCAACATATGTCAGAAATATTGTTGAGGGATATGACGGATATTTGCGTGTAGGGGATTATGTCGATACTGAACCCGGTAATATGAGCGGACCTACCTCGCAGGGCATTAATACACTTATCAGCCATTGCACTCATATTCCGAGATGTACATATAATCAGTATGATGAGGATTGCCCAAGAATAATTACAGTTATAATGGTTGAGTCCCTGGATGTTAATGGCAGAAGCGAAGTCAGAATTGCCGGATTTGCAAAGTTTTTTCTGATAGAAGTTGAGGGACACGGGAGAGAGTCTATTGTTACCGGCAAGTTTATAAAAATGGTTATGTCAGGCGATTTAGGTGAAACACAAACTGATTTTGGACTGAAGGGTGTTAAACTGATTAAGTAATAACACATGTTCAGTCAGTTCTTCACCTACTGTATAAAATCATCAGGCAATAAATCTTCCAGCATATTTCGGCCTACAGGCTTCTTAGCCGGTAGGTCATAAATATTCAGTAAAACGTTTTACTAATGAAAATATTGTGTGCAACTGTATAAATGTATATAATTACTATATAGAAAACAATATGAATATAGATTGTACATAAATTACTCATTTTTAACAATGTTAAACGTTTTACTAAACAAGGAGGCTTGAAATGGAAATAAGCTCAGGAAATTACACGATGGAGTTTCAAAACGGGGGGCTGGAAGTGCTGAAGGATGGTACTGTAATGTACTTTAACAAGCGCCCGATGTACGCTTTCATCAAAACTGCCCTATCGATCACCGAATTTTATGATGCACCTTATGATGAAGTCACACTTCATGACGGCTGCGTCACGGCAAAGGGCGTATTGAAATCCCCGACCGGATCGGAATTGGCCTTTTGCGACGTTTATGAGACAAAAGGGACAAGCTTCAAGATTAGCAGAACCGTTACAGTGCAAAAAAACGTTGACGATTATGGCTTTGCCTCAAAAATCTCTCTTGTAATGGCAGCTTCCGATGACGTGCACGCATATGATTACTTCGCTCCTGCCAATTGGTACCGCCATAATGAATATGCCAAGCCCCATGTGATGGGCTATGACCTTGACTGTGAGTATTTTTGGCGCAGGGAGGTAAATTATACCCTGCCGCTGTTTGCAGCGCAGAATAGGGTTAGCGGTGAGATGGCCATGTTTTCGCGCTGGGCAGCCGATGTAACAATGCGGGATCATAATTTTGTCCAATCAGAGCATGTCGTAGACAGAAAATTCACCATCGGCTCCATCGGGATCAGCAAGCCTTCGAACCAAACGATTAACTACCTGTATTACGGTTTCCCGTTGCGCAAAGAGATTGATACGGTTCGTGACGGTCTTACGATTGATTATGTATATCCGGGTGTTGACGGGCAAATGCCCAGACTAAACCAAATATACAATGTTGATTACATGATGAAGACCAAGACAATGACCAGGATATATCATCCAATGGAGGAAGGCTTCTCTCACAGTTATGCCGTTGCCGTAAATTTTGGCCAATACGACGGATTTTATCCTATGATGCGAAATGCCTGGCGTACTGTATACGCAAGGCTGAAAGACCCTGTTTATGAAGTTGATCAGGAACTGCAATACCGTAATTGTATGAAGTCCCTCACAAAACTTACAAGGCAATATGGGGACTCATGGGGCCTGCCCTTCTCCTGTCAGCTCCCGCAGATGGATGTTTCCAGCATATCCTTCCAGTTTGGGTTCGTCGGACAGCAGCCTGGTATTGGCTATCAGCTTATCCGTTACGGTGAAATGGAAAATGAACCTGAGTCCTATCAGAAAGGCCTGAATATCATCGATTTCTGGGTGAGAACCGCTATGTCGGACACCGGCGCACCACACAACTGTTACAATCCCACAATAAACGGGTTTGAGCCGATGCCTTTCTGGACAAGAATGATAGCGGACGGTCTTGAAAATATACTTGATGCGTACGTGTTTATGAAGAAAAATGGAGAAGAAAAGACAGCATGGTTTGAATTCTGCCGCAAAGCTGCCGATTGGCTTGTTCGGGTTCAGAACGACGATGGAAGCTGGTACCGTGCATACAATACGGATGACGGTTCCATGCGTATGGACTCCAAGGCCAATACAATAAGTGTTGTGAGATTCCTGATCCAATTTTATCTTGTCACAGGTGATGAGAAGTATAAAGAGGCCGCTCTTAAAGCCGGAGAATGGTCTTATGATAATACTTATAAGAACATGGAATACCGTGGATCAACCTGTGATAATAGCGATATTATGGATAACGAGTCAGGGATCTATGCTATATTTGGCTTCCTGTCACTCTATGACCTGACCGGTGAGAAAAAATGGCTGGACGCTCTCATCGGAGCAGCTGACTATACCGAAACATGGACATATTCATGGTCTTTCCCGGTGCGTGTGCTTTGGCCAAACCATCCTTTCACAAAGAACCGCATTAGCGGTCAAAGCCCGGTTACTCTTGGCGGCGGCGGCGGGGACATGTACATGGCTGCCTGCGCGTATGTCTACTATAGGTTGTATATCATAACCGGTGATGAACACTACCGTGATTATGCAGAATTCATCCACAACAACACCCGGCAGGCCAATGATGTAGACGGCAGCTTTGGTTATGCCCTTCCAGGTATGTCACATGAAGGCGGCAGGTTTGGGGAACAAATATTTACAGGCCATTACCATTGGCTGCCCTGGGTCACATATGTGGAAATTGACCCTACGTCCCGTTTGTATGATACTTTTGGATCATACGACATAGCGGGTGCTGAAAAGCTTGATCCGGCGGAACGCACTGTGCGAAACCGAATTTACGATACGTACGGAAAGTTTTAGAAGTGCGCCCACCGGGCGCACTTATTGAACGGCGGTTGATACATTTGAACATTTTTCTGAAATGTCCAAATTATCAACCGCTAAAAACGTCATTAACCGGCGCCTCAAGGTTTTCAAACCAATATGACTGAATCACTTCATCCTTTCTATAAGTGGTGTGGACATCAATGCCAAAGTCCTTAAAACCATAAACAAGTACAGTTTCCTGTTTGGGGTCTACTATCCAGAATTCCTTAACCCCGGACAGCATATATGTGTTAAGCTTGTCAACCATATCTCTGGAACGGGTACCGGGAGACAGGATTTCTACAACCAGAGTGGGCGTACCCATATAGCGGCCTTTTTCTGTAACCTTATCCTCCAGATCACAGGCTATTAATAAATCTGGCTGCATCACATCCGGATTCTTGAAATCCTTTTTGAAGAAGTGTACGTCAAAAGGTGCGTAGAAAACTTTGCATGCCTTTCCCTTCAGAAAATTTCTAAATATCATATGCAAATTACCTGAAATATCCTGATGGAATGTACTGGGAGATGACAGGAGCACAATCTCACCGTTGATGTACTCCATGCGAAGGTCGCTCTTTTCATAGATCTCCATAAACTCCTCATAAGAAACCTTCTTGCCGCCATATTGATAATCAAGAGCATTTTCCTTAACTGTAAAATATCTTTCGATATCTGAAATATAAGGAGTAAGACGAATGGCTTTCTTACCATTCTTTGTAATGATCACTTCCTGATCCTCACTTGCAATACTCAAGTACTTGCCAAGATTTGACTTTAATTCGGTAGCTGTAATAACAGGAGTATTCTTCTCCATACCTGCACCTCCTTATAATAAAATTCGTACGATAATACCGTACGATAATCATATCATATCGAACGGTATTATGCAACAAAAATGTTCAATTACCTGTACTGGTGAAAAGTATACGTCGGCTCTGGGACTTCGGTCTTTCATCGACCGCTACAATTCAGAATGACATTTACTGATGGCAGCTACAACTGTTATTATAGTATCGATGATAATTAGGCATTTGCAAAATGGAAGAAAAAATGAAGGTGTAAGGAAATAGCAGAGCTGTAAAATGAACTTTGATAATTAAAGATGGACGATGTTGATAAAACAAGGTAGAAATCAGGCTGAGTGTGGA
>JAEYRF010000022.1 GCA_023409615.1 Bacillota bacterium
GCCCACAACATTCAGCAAGCGCTTCTAAGCCGCAATAAACTTTACCACAAGCTCCACAACAACTATTACTGCTGTTAAATTTATATGATCTGAAACCCTGGATTTTTTCCAAATTTCAGGGAGGATATGAAAATAACTGGTGAAAGCCAGTGAAATAAATGGTTTAGGTCGAAATCCATTGAGGATTTTTGACACTACGCGTAGGCTTTCAGGAGGGGTAATTATGAATCGAAAAGAAATTGTTGTTAATTACGGTAGCAATCCAATTCAAATGGGATTTGAAATCATGGATGCCCTTGATATAAAGTCAATTCTCAGAAAAGATATGAAAATAGCCATAAAGCCAAATCTTGTGGTGGCAAAGCCTGCTGATAGCGGAGCGACAACTTCCCCGGGAATTGTAGAAGGCGTCATTCGCTATCTAAAAGAATATGGCTTTAGCAATATTACGATAATGGAGGGGTCCTGGGTCGGAGACTCTACAAAGCGGGCCTTTGAAGTATGTGGATATCAGAATTTAAGTAATAAATATTCAATTCCATTACTGGATCTTAAGTCAGACAGCACCACATCATTCACTTGTGACGGGATTACGATGAAAATCTGCAAAGCTGCTTTGGAAGCTGATTTTCTGATTAATATGCCTGTGTTGAAGGGCCATTGTCAGACACTGATGACATGTGCGCTGAAAAATCTAAAGGGATGCATACCTGATAGTGAAAAAAGGCACTTCCATGCACTAGGTCTACATAAACCAATTGCCTTGCTGAACAAATTTCTGCATTCATCACTGATCATTGTTGATGGTATAATGGGTGACCTTACCTTTGAAGAGGGAGGTACACCTGTAAGGATGGATAGGCTCATTGCAGGGACCGACCCGGTATTGATAGATTCTTATGTAGCCTCTCTGATGGGGTATCAGCCTGAGGATGTAGATTATATTACGGAAGCAGAAAGACTTGGCGTAGGGAGTACAAGCCTGACTGAGGCCATCATAACTGAGATTAACACAGAAAACAAATCACCCTTAAAATTTAAGCTAAGCAGACAGGTTGAATATCTGGCAAGACATATCAATGAGAATCAGGCTTGTTCTGCCTGCTACGGAAGCCTTATACATGCGCTCAGCCGTTTGGATGAAGCAGGTCGATTGAACAGCATCAAACAGAAAATTTCCATTGGTCAGGGATTCAAGGAAATAAAAAGCGACGGTATCGGAGTTGGTAATTGTACTTCAGGATTTGCAAACTGTATCCGTGGCTGCCCTCCAAAAGCGGTGGATATTGTAGAGGCACTGACTGATGAATAATCCACAAGATTTCTTTCAGTAAACAAAAGACATATCTTAACATAATATGGTATATCTCAAGTAATATTGGAGGTCATACCATGTATCAATATTATTATCCAAGGAATATGGAATCACCACAGGTTCCTCCTGTTTTTTCATTCAATTCAGCATATGCAATACTGACGGCAGGGCCTGATTACCCGTCTATAAAAGGACTGGTGACTTTTGCCGATATCCAGGGTGGTGTTATGGTTTGCGCAGATGTTGCCGGCTTGCCGCCTTATAAACCCGGAGCAGGTGATAAACAGCCTGTTGGGCCATTCGGTTTTCATATCCATGAGAAAGGGCACTGTGAGATAGGTGATCCATCGAAGCCTTTTGAAGCCTGTGGAGGGCACTGGAATCCCACAAATCAGCCACATGGCAATCATGCAGGAGATTTTCCGGTGCTTGTCGCAGATAACGGTCGTGCGAAAATGTGCTTCATTATGTCAAGGTTTTCCGTGAACGATATATTGGGCAGATCTGTGATGATTCATGAGAACCCGGACGACTACAGGTCACAGCCTTCCGGTAACTCAGGAAAGCGTATCGCCTGTGGCGAGATTAAACCATGGAACACATTCAATTAAGAGCTAAAAGAGCAAATTGCGATGTCTCAAGAGACAGGTAAATAGGGAGGTACTGGTTATACTGATTCAGATTGATCCACCATAACCTCGGGAAATCTAAAATTTTTTCCCTTAATCGAAAATTTGTACAGTGAGGCCAAGCTGGCTTCAAAGACACTAATAGGTGTTAGGAAAAGTTTCGTAATACACCCAAAGAAAAGACAGTGAAATGTACGATGTATATTTCAGACGCACCTGAGTCCATGCAAATAGGGGCGGAAAGATAAGTAGAATGTATAAGCCTGCGCAAATACCGTACAGGCTTTCATTCCGGGCAAACCTCTGAAAGTTTACTAAGTAGTTCAGTTTTTTCTGCACAATCGGTGCAATCATTCAGAAAGGCTTTAATGCTAAGCGCTCTCGATGCCCTCTCATACTCGTTTTCTTGTTTTGGGATCGCATCAATGACCTTGCCTAATTCTATGGAATGCTCTTTGAGCAGTTCATCGCATTTTTTTGTGATTTCAGGAGTATTGGCAAGAATGCTGTAAATGCCTTCACTATCTTCCGGATATTCTGATTCAAACCTTTCCAACTGTTCATTCCAGACAAAATCGACTGTCTTGCTGCCTTTCAGCTCTACAGCTCCATATTCGTCGCCAATATCAAGGTAGAGATTGTATATTTTTGAAGTGTCGTACTCTGCTGTGATTTTAATGCTGTCAGTTTTCTGCAGGGAAACCTTTCTTGCTTTTACAGTATAACCGCCATATGGGCCTGCATAATAATCGTCGTATGAAAATAGAAGTACAGGCTCTACTCCGGCATCTGAGACACGATACCACTGTTGACTGTTTTGCGATTCTCCGGTGCCATGCCCCATATATCTTGTTCCGGCGACCCAGATTTGATCTGCGGTTTTCTCAAGACTATATTCTGCTTGATTGGGCCAATTTCTGAAATCCATATCTCCAATAAAGCTCAGACTGCCATCGATGTTCTTCTTATAGACAAGCATCCTCAAGCTGAATGTGCTGGAGATGCTCACAACAGTATAAGGATCGCTTTCGGAATTTAACTTCATCTGGCCGATCTCGAGTCTATCCGGCAGTCTACCGTTCCATTCTCCAATGCCGAGGTTTTTACAGATATATTCCATGTAATAGGGTTTTTGGCTATCGAATAGTGCTTTTATTTCATCTGGGGTGACCTGTAGATCATCTTTCTCATTTTCTGCAAATAAGGTGGCAAATTCATCACAAAAATCACTGTTCACTTTTATCTCGAAAACCATTTTGTCCGTGATCAGTTTGTACAAGTCTGGTTCTTGAGTATTCTTAGAAATGGTAACACAATACGCCATGGAGAATTCAGCATAGTCATTCATGGAAGCTATTTGCAGCCGTGTATCACTTGAACCGAAGGTTACCAAAATGCATTGGTTTTCCTTCTTTATCCTGTCCACTTCAGATTGTAATTCCTCATAATCGTAGTACTTTTTGCTGTTTGTTATTTTAAAGCTGTTGCCAATAAAGGATTTATATATGAAGTCGTACAGCATTGGATATACATCGTATGCGTTCGCTCTTTCATTCCCTTTGTCGATTAATTCCAGCTTGAATACATCATCAGACGAAGCCGGTATAGTGATTGCTGCCGGATATTGAATGTTTGCCGGGTCCATAACTACACCTTCAATGAAATGCTCCATATAAGCAGAAAAGCTTGTCCATGACCAATCACTGCTCTCATACGCTCCTTTTGGCAATTCAATATCTCCGACCGTAATATCCCGGTCAAAATATACTGTGTTGTCATTAAATATAGCTGTAAATAGGGCTTTGCCCGACAGGTCAGAAAACTCTGCCCTATAGGATTCTCCCGAGACTTTTCTTGTTTCTGTGTATTTATGATTTTCAAGAAGAGAACGAAATTCATCAATCATATTTTGATCGGTGACTTCTGTCTCATGTCCTGTTGAATCCTTGATACATATGCGGGAAATGTCTGCGGCGTTGATTTTTGTGGAAACAGCTGCTTCAGTTGAGACAGCTGCTTCTGTTGAGACAGCTGCTTCTATTGAGCCAGTGTGGCTTTCCAGACTATCCTGACATGCTGATAATATAAATATGAACAGAAATAATAGAAATAGGCTCTTTTTCATAAAATAAACCTCAATGCTGTACTTGTTTTAAATTTATGATAGAATACTAACAGGAAATTGTGGTTAAAAATGGGTTAAAAATTGTGAGGTGGAGTATGCTGCAAAAATCAATAATGATGCTTAAAAACAATCCAATGATTTTTATTATGATGGCTGCATTCATGCTTATCATGGCGGCATTATCGCTTCCGATGATATCAGAAACGAATAAAATGATGGGCATTTACACTGAAATGTATGATTTTTCGGGTGATTATCCCCAGATCAACATGCAAGATACGATGGTAATTATGCTCTCTTCTTTGAAAATACTTTTATACTCATTGGTATTGGTGTTCTTTGGACTTGGTTTTATGTCCGGTTATGGGAACATGGTTGATGCAGTTATGAATGAGGGGAAGGCAAGGCTGAAGATATTTTTTTATGGGATCAGGAAATTTTTTGGAAAGGTTTTGCTCTCTGCACTGCTGCTGGCAGGAATTATTACAGGTTTCAGCGTTGTCATTTCACTTATTACAACGCCGTTAATCATAGCAGGTACACTAAGCGGGTCATTTAGTGCCGGCAATATTTTTGAAAGCCAAAAAGTTATACAAATCATCACAATTGTTATATTAACTCTTCTTTACCCGTTGCTTTTTATGTGGCTTCCGGCGATATTTACCGACAGGAAGGATCGGGTCATCACATGTTTCAAAAACGGATTCAGAGCAAGCAGAAGGATGTATTTAAAGCTTCTGCCTGCTTCTGTTTTGCTTATATTGCCTACAATACTGATGTATCTGCTCAGTGAGAATATTTACGAGATACTCAAAACGCCCTATTACTTCCTGATATATCCAATTCAGGCCATCGTTTTGCCTGTTGTGATAACATATTTGTTTGTCATATATCAGGCTGTCAGGCCAGAAACCAAATCAGCAAGTCACGAATAAATAATCGTATCAGCGCATTAAAAACCTATCCATGAGAGTGTAGCCTTCTTCTATGAAAATACCTGTCCTGGGGGCCTGGAATTCATCATAACCGGCAACACCGGAGGGCTTTTCACAGCTTTTTCTATAGATGATGTATGGTACCGGCTCCGAGGTGTGCGTTCTCAAAGATAGAGGAGTTGGATGATCCGGCAACACCAGGATACTGTAATCGTTATATACTGCAAGGCCCTCAAGCAGTGTTTCGACCACCAGCTTATCTATATATTCGATGGATTTGACCTTGTTTTCGATTTCGAATCTATGACCGCATTCATCAGGCGCTTCTATATGGATATAGACAAAATCCTGGCCTTTTTCAAGTTCATTCAGGGCAGCTTCTGCTTTTGCTTTAAAATTTGTGTTAATGTTGCCGGTGGTTCCCTCAACATCAATGGAGTCAAGACCGGCACACAGACCGATACCCTTGATCAGATCAACTGCTGAGACAACCGAGCCTTTTATGCCGTACTTATCAATAAATTTCGGTATAGCAGGTTTTTTCCCTTCACCCCAAAGCCATATGGAGTTGGCAGGAAGTAGTCCGCGGGCTTCTCTGGCCTTATTGACCGGATGATCCTTTAATATCTCATAACTCTTCTTCTGGAATGAAAGCATCATATCACCGAAGTCACCGGTTGGAAGATAAGAGGATAGGCTTTTCTCAAGAATGTCATGAGGCGGTGTCATCTTTCTTGAACCCCTGCCGTTTTTCCAGACCATGCAATGCCGGTAGCTTATACCGGGATAGAAGGTTATTTCGCTGGTGGACAGATGCTTGTTCACTTCTGCGATAAGCTCGGTAGCTTCTTGAGTAGAAATCTCATCGGAACTGTAATCGATCATGGTAGCAGATTCATAGCTGGCGCTGACTTCAAGGTTTACCAGGTTACACCTGAAGGCAAGGTCTGTAGCGGAGAGTTCGATACCCATGCTGACAGCTTCCAGAGGCGATCTGCCGGTGTAGTATTTTCTAGGGTCGTATCCCATTACAGACAAATTGGCGGCATCACTTCCGGGAGGAATACCTTCGGGTATTGTTTTGACCATTCCGATCTCGCCATTTGCTGCAAGAAAATCTATTGAAGGTTTGTTCGCGCATTGCAAAGGGGTGCGGTTTCCTAACTGGGCTATGCGATAATCGGCCATTCCATCGCCCAGTACAACAATGTATTTCATAATCTGTCATGTCTCCCATCTGTAAATAAAATTGACTTTGCAGGAGTGTTCCGCCACTTATTATAGCAGACAATGAAAATGTTGGAAAGCAGAATTTACCCAAGGCTTTTGCGATGTAGCCTAAATATAATTTTGCTGCACAATATATAGTGACGAACTTTCAGATATTCCAGCATTGTATTGTGCTGCAAAACTTAAAACATGATACATCGCAAAATGCCCAATTATCTGTAAATTGCTCACGCATAATTCTTCCTGTATAATATAAACATATTACTAGCGCATGAAAGGTTTCAGGTATCGTTATGAAAAGGATGTTAATAATAATTTCGGTTGTGCTTTTATTTGCGGCTGTGCTATTAATCTGGGATTCAGTGCTGCTTCGCAATGCAGCTCAACCTGTCAATGATTCGCAAAGCGGTACCCGGGAGGATACTGCGTTGGGAAATATGGCTGTTGATACGCCTGATAGCATACTTGACAATGATCTTGATTCAAACGCAATGAATGCTGATCAAAATGATGAGATGCAATTTCCTCAGGAGGCCTCCGATTCCCGGACTATACTTAGGAGTGAGCCGGTTCCTGTGTCGGGGAATACGCCGGAGTACGAAATGATGCTTACAATATGCGAAGATAGTGATTTAAAGGTCTTTCTCAGACTGGAATACTTTCAGAACGGCATTGGTGTATTGAAAGAGCTTGGTGAAGAGCAACTGCCTGAAATAACTACAGTACTTGAAAGCACGTCAAGTCAACATAATGTCATTAATACGATTAAATTTAGGCAAGTGCTTCTCAATCCGGTATATGGGCAGCTATATATGCTTATTAGTGGTGTACAGACAGATGAATTTTCTCAGACAACCTTATACAGGATTGACTTGGCAGACATGGCCGTCGATAAGCTTTTTTCCTATCCTGCCCGGTATGGAGGTATTATTTTTAACAGGGATTTCAGCATGTTGGCCTATAGCTTTGATGATCCGCCGCATATGAGCGTTTATCAAGAGGATATAGTACTGGAGGTTTACGACTGCAAAAAAGGGGAATATCTTGTTAAAGGAAATAAGGATGTCAATCGTCAGCCAATTGGAATCAATCATAGCAAAGGCTACTTATATGATTATGAGTTTATGTCATGGGAATCGCTGAACATCGTTAGACTCAAACAGGGAACTCGTGAAATAAATAATCTGGATGTGAAACCGATAGTAACAGAAGTATTGTATGATATAAAAAAGAATCTTTTGATGAGTTCGGACGGCAGTGAATGGAAGATAGCTAAGAGTACCGCAGCAGAAACTACAGATGATTCAAGTATGGGGGACAGTGAATCCCCGAACAGTTCGGACGGCGTTGAGAAAGGTGACAGCTCAAGTGAGGAAGTCGCGGAAGATAGCGAGAATGCTGATGGCGTGGATATTCGCAGCCCGGCGAACGTATTAAAAACTTTCTATGCTTATCTGCAATCTAAAGAGGACTATGACAAAGCCATGAAATTGCTTGACGAGAACTTCAAGTTAAAGATGGCGATGCTTAGAAATTTTGGTGTGGAGGAAATCAGCAAAAGCGATATTGATGCGGAATATGGTGAAGATAGCATGTCACTATACAGTGATTTACTAAAAGCGGCAAAGCTTGATACAATTTCAAAGGAAAGTATCATGAATGATGGCACAGCAATTATAACGTACTATCAGAGCCTGGGGCTGACTGCTGATTCAAGTGTGAGGCAGCTTATGTCCGCAAAGCTGATACTTGTTAATAATGAATATAAGATAATATTGATAGAGGATGGTATCAAATAATGCAGCATGCATTTTCAAGGTTTGAAATGCTGGTAGGAGAAGAGGCTATTGTGAAGTTGAAAAACTCAAGAGTTGCCATATTCGGTGTCGGCGGCGTGGGTAGCTTTGTGGTGGAAGGCCTTGCGAGAAGCGGAGTCGGAAGATTTATTCTTGTGGATGATGATTTAGTTTGTCTGACCAATATTAACAGACAACTTATTGCAACACATAAAACGATTGGTAAGCCCAAGGTGGATGTTATGAAGGAGAGGATTCTGGACATAAACCCTAAGGCAGAGGTTGTTACACACAGGCTGTTTTATCTGCCTGAGACTGCAGGCACATTACTCGATGGTGAAATAAACTATATTATAGATGCCATAGATACTGTGACGGCAAAGATCGATTTGGTGCTGAAGGCAAAAGAAAGAGGAATACCGATACTCTCAAGCATGGGGACCGGAAACAAATTCGATCCGACAAAGCTGATGATTACAGACATCAGCAAGACAACAACCGACCCGTTAGCCAGAGTTATGCGGAAGGAACTGAGAGTACGCGGTATAACTTCGCTGAAGGTGCTTTTCTCCAGTGAAGTTCCGTCTAAAGCACAACAAACAGATAGGACAAGCTGCAGGGAAAATTGTGTGTGTCCTGCCGGTACAGACAGAAAATGTACTGACAGGCGTAATATCCCCGGCAGCAGCGCTTTTGTCCCGCCAGCAGGCGGATTGATCATTGCATCGGAAGTCGTGAAGGATTTGCTCGGCGGTACCTGGAATGAACAATCATGAACTAAACTTTGTACAACGATTTATCAGCCCAAAATTGAGAGGAGAACCAGAATGTTTGAGAAGAGGATCACCATTTTTACCGGCCATTTCGGCAGTGGTAAAACAGAGGTTTCTGTGAATTATGCGTTTGAGATGGCTCGCTCCGGTAAAAAGACAGCCATTGTAGATTTAGATATTGTTAATCCCTTTTTCAGAACGGCAGATGCAAAAAAATTGTTGGAAGAGAGAGGGATAAAGGTAATTACACCGATTTACGCCAATACGAATGTGGATGTGCCGTCATTACCAGCTGAAATCAGTACTATATTTGAGGATAAAAGTTATCATGTGGTCCTGGATGTGGGAGGCGATGACCTCGGAGCCAGGGTGGTTTCACGGTACAATGAGGACATAATTAAAGAGGATTATGTACACTATTTTGTCATCAATACCAAAAGGCCAATGACACGGAATGTGGAAGAGATCGAAAAAATGATAGCTGAGATTCAGTCCAGTGCACGACTTAATGTGGATAAACTTATCAATAACGCCAATTTACTGTCGTCAAGCTCACCTGAAGTTCTTGCAGAGGCATCTTCTATTATAAAGGCAGTCTCTGAAAAACTATCGATTCCTGTTGGCCTGATATGCGGAATGGAAGAGGTTCTGAGAAAATATCATGGAGAACCGGATGTTGAGAGACTGTATCTGAATAAATACATCAATCTGCCATGGGATATAATTTAAGGAGAAAGAAAGTATCTTTTTGTTTTGAATTATTCGCCTTCCGATAAAGAGATTAATGTGAAACTTCCAATGACTGATTTGCTGACACAAAAGAGCATTTCTGGTTTGATAAGACTTGAAAAATTCGGAGTAATGGTTTTGGAAACACACTGAATGACTTGCAATTGCCGTAAATGAGATTTATAATAAGAAAAATCGCTTTAGAATGTGAGGTGCGATATGGCAAAAGTTACTTTTAATGAAGATCGATGCAAGGGCTGCAAGCTTTGTGTATCTGTATGCCCTAAAAACATAGTCCTGATTGATGAAGAAAAGCTCAATCTGAAAGGCTTTCACCCGGCAGGAGTGAAGGAGATGGATAAATGCATCGGATGTGCTTTTTGTGCAACGATTTGTCCTGACTGTGTAATCGAAGTAGAGAAGTAAAGATGTTTATAGGGGGATCATATAATGGGAGAAAAAATTCTTATGAAGGGAAACGAGGTCATCGCTGAAGCTGCATTAAGAGCTGGCTGCAGGTATTACTTCGGTTATCCTATAACACCTCAGACAGAGGTGGCACATTATTTTGCAAAGAAGATGGAGAAATATGGAGGAACCTTTATTCAGGCAGAGAGTGAAATAGCTGCAATGAATATGGTTTATGGTGCATCAAGTGCAGGCGCCAGAGTGATGACGTCTTCTTCAAGTCCGGGGATCAGCCTGAAGCAGGAAGCGATATCATATGCAGCATGTGCCGAACTGCCAGCTGTTATAGTAAATATCATGCGTGCCGGCCCGGGATTAGGCGGTATACAGGCAGCTCAGGGCGATTATTTTCAGGCTACAAAGGGTGGCGGACACGGAGATTACAGATTGGTAGTACTTGCACCGAGCAGTGTTCAGGAATTGTATGAGCTTACTGTTGATGCTTTTAATATTGCTGATAAATACAGGACGCTGTGCATGATCGTGGGCGACGGAATGCTTGGTCAGATGATGGAAGGCGTTGAATTTAAGGATAAAGAAGAGCTTTTCCAAGCAGATAAAAGCTGGGCTGCAACCGGAACGAAGATGAAGAGGGAACATAACTATATCACCTCCATTTATATTGAGCCGGATGTTCTTGAAAAGCATAATTTAAAACTGCAGGCTAAGTATAAGGTCATTACTGAGAATGAGACCCGTGTTGAGACATTTAACTGTGATGATGCAGATATTATCGTCACGGCATATGGTACTGTTTCAAGGATAATTAAAAATGTTATCAAATCAGCTGCAAAGGAAGGGATTAAGGTGGGACTCATCAGACCTATATCACTGTGGCCTTTCCCGACAGCAGCCTATGAAAAATATGCCGAAGTTCCAAAAGCGTTTCTGTCGGTAGAATTGAGTGCAGGACAGATGGTTGAAGATGTAAGGCTTGCAGTGAATGGAAAGCGTCCGGTATTCTTCCATGGCAGGATGGGTGGAATGGTACCGACACAGAAGGAAATCCTGGATAAAATCAAAGAAATTTTGAAGTAAAGGGGAATTAAAATGGCTATAGTATTTCAAAAACCGCATGCCTTAAAAGAAACACAGCTGCATTACTGTCCTGGTTGTACTCATGGTATCGTACACAGGCTTATTGCTGAAGTGATCGATGAGCTTGATATAGAAGGCGACGCTATAGGTGTTTCACCGGTTGGATGCGCTTATAATAACTATTTATACTTTAACTGTGATATGGTACAGGCTGCCCATGGTAGGGCACCGGCAGTAGCTACAGGCATCAAGCGCGTTCACCCTGATAATGTTGTTTTCACCTATCAGGGAGACGGAGACCTCGCATCTATAGGAACTGCTGAGATTGTCCATGCGGCAAACAGAGGCGAAAAAATATCGACTATCTTTATCAATAATGCAATTTACGGAATGACCTCAGGACAGATGGCACCTACAACACTTCTTGGACAGGTGACAACAACTTCACCATTTGGCAGGAGATCAGAGTTCGAAGGCTTTCCGATCAATATGAGCGAGATGCTTGCAACATTGAGGGGTGCTGTTTATGTTGAACGAGTATCCATGCATGACATCAAAAACATTAAAAACGCCAAAAAGGCTATAAAGAAAGCTTTTCAGGTGCAGTTGGCCGGCCTCGGATTTTCGATTGTTGAAGTGCTTTCAAGCTGCCCAACCAATTGGGGTCTTGATCCTCTCAAATCATTGAAGTGGATTGAAGAGAAAATGATCCCGCAGTATCCCCTTGGTAATTTTAAAGGTAAGGAATTGGAGGTGTAGACTGATGGCACAGCATGAAATTATTTTATCAGGCTTCGGAGGCCAGGGAATTCAGGCTGCAGGTAAGCTGATCGCTTATGCAGCCATGCTTGAGAGCAAATACGTTTCATTTCTTCCGTCTTACGGCGCTGAAATGAGAGGCGGCACATCCAATTGCCATGTTATTATTTCTGATGATCCGGTCGGATCACCAATCATAAATAACGCAACGGTACTTATGGCAATGAACAGGCCGTCACTTGACAAATTCGAGAATTGGGTCGTACCAGGTGGTATGATTCTGCTTGACAGTTCTCTGGTGAACCGAGGTCTTGCCAGGACAGATGTAAAGGCTTTTGAGATACCGGCTACACAGATCGCTTCCGATATGGGAAATCTTGCATTTGCGAATATTATTATGCTTGGAAAGTTACTCGCAGAGACAGGAGCTGTCTCGGAAGAATATTTTGAAAAGGGCTTAAAAAAGGTTCTTCCTGAAAAGAAACACTATTTGATCCCTGAAGAAATGAAAGCACTTGATCTGGGAATGAAATATTAGTTAACGAACAAACCCAACAGCCTGTGTCGATGAAATTGTAGAGATATCTTCGAAGGTATATCCACTGAATTCATGCGTATGCAGGTTGTTTATTTCCAGGGAGCCCTCCATTTTATGAATGTGGCCATTTTCGGTTTTGGTTGGCATTCCGGTGATACCATAGAAATAATGGGTATGATTTGTGTATGAAGAGACACCATAGAAGAAATGAAAATGCAGGCTAGACGTACCAAGCATATTCCCGGCAAAGCCCACTATCAAGTGATCATGTCCGTGAGCAGTCTTGCAGTTGATTTTGTATTTATGCAGATGATATCCCATTTATAGCCTCCTGACATGCATTGATAGTATGTTATGCAAATCAGAATAGTTTATAAGTTGTATAATTTGTAAATCATTTTGTTAATAAAAAATATTTTGGGGTAATAATATGTCTGATGTAAAAAATATTATTCGGGAGGTATATATGAAAAGTTTGAAGGGAACAAAAACACTGGTTAATTTGATGAGAGCATTCGCAGGCGAGTCTCAAGCTCGTAACAGGTATACTTATTATGCTTCAATAGCTAACAAGGAAGGTTTTAAGCAAATAGAAGCAATTTTTACTGAGACTGCTGATAATGAGAAGGAACATGCAAAGAGATTCTTCAAATTTGCACTGGCTGGTATGGAAGGTGAAATCCCGGCTGATGTAATGATTGATGCGACATATCCCGTTGCAATGGGAAGCACATTGGAAAATCTGCAATATGCTGCAAACGGAGAAAATGAAGAATGGGTAAATATTTATCCGGAACACGCAAAAGTTGCTGAGGAAGAGGGATTCCCGGAAATTGCAGCAGCTTACAGGATGATCGCGAAGGTAGAAAAGCACCACGAGGAGAGGTACAGAAAGCTTTATGAAAATATAAAGAACGATGAAGTTTTCAAAAAGCCTCAACCGACTTATTGGATATGCAGAAATTGCGGTTATGTCCATGAAGGACCTGCTGCTCCTGAAGTCTGCCCTGCATGTGTGCATCCTCGGTCCTACTTTGAACTGCTGAAAGAAAATTACTAATACCCCCTATCACATTCCAACGAGCCGCATGTCACTGATATGCGGCTTTTTGTGGTTCTTAGTGTCGTTTTTGCAGTTCTTTTGATGACAGATCATTTTTTAAATGTTATTATATTGCTGGATTGACTAGATGAAAAACAGAAATTTATGAGGAGCGAATGAAACTAAATAGAATATCGATATTGATTATAATTCTTATGCTTATTGCTGTCGGGACGTATGCGGTAGTCTATTTTACAAATATATCTGCAGATCAGCCGACAATGCAGGAGGATACAATCAAGGATGATACTGTCGATAATGCTGCTGTTATTGATGAAGTAACAGCCGATCGGTCTTTAGAACTGGTTGAAATAAGTGGTGAACAGCCGAATGAAACTATACCCGAAATCCAACCGACGGAACCTCAGGAGCCTGAACCACCTGAACTTAGATTTATGGCGATGGGGGACATCATGATTGGCAGAGGTGTTGGGGCTAGGTTAAAGAAGGCGGGAGGTTATGAAAAAGCCTTTGAAAAGGTTGCATCTTATCTCAATCTTGGTGATATAGTGTTTGCAAATCTTGAGTCACCGCTCACAGACAGCAAACATGGGCTGGATAATACCAGAAAGATCGTACTAAAGGCTGAACCGGATGCTGTTAATGCACTGACCGGTGCCGGAATCAATCTGATTAGTCTTTCAAATAATCATATCCTTGATTATTATGAAAAAGGGCTGTTTGACACAATGGAGTTGTTGGATCAGAATGGTATAAAGCATGCTGGTGCAGGCAAGAACATTGAAGAGGCGAGAACACCTGCAATAATTGAAAAGAACGGCTTGAAAATCGCTCTTTTTGCATATACAAGCATGGCAGAGCTTACTTATGCCGGCAAGCCATATCAGAATTATGCGGCAGGCCCTGAAAAGTCAGGGCTTGTGCAGAATAGATATGAAACAATCAGGGAGGACATTTTAAAAATTCGTGATCAAGTGGATCTGGTAGCTGTATCATTGCACTGGGGAGTTGAGGACAGCTTTAAAGTAAATCCGGAGCAGACAGAACTGGCTCATAAGTTGATAGATGTTGGTGCTGATATGATTCTTGGACACCATCCGCACCAGTTCCAAGGGATAGAGTTATACAAGGGAAAGCCTATATTGTATAGCATGGGCAATATTCTTTTTGATCAGAATGATCCGGAGAATATGGAATCATTTATTATAGACATGAAATATAAGGGCACTGAGTTACTTGAGTTTTATGCTATTCCTGTGAGGATAATAGATAAGTCGATTATTGAAGTACAGACAGGGTCCAGTGCCTTAAGTTTGCTCGAAAGGCAGGCAGAACTTAGTCTGAAGCTTGGCACAGAACCTGTAATTGAAGACGGAAGGCTTAAATTCAATATCATACAAAAGGGAGAGTCACAATGAAAATTATTAAATGCATGTTTTGCAGCAGAACAACTTCTATCCATATTATAAATGCCCAGAAAAAAATAAGGGGTAAAATAATCACACTGAAAAATGCACCGGTATATTACTGCGAACAATGTCAAGAAACATTTACATCTAAGGAAGTACAGGATGTTTTTCGATATATACAGGACAGAAACATGGACGAGCAATATGTTTTATTCAATTATGAGGAAATCTCCAAAAAGCTATACTAAAGGTATTTTAGATGTACCCTTAATACCCACTAATAAAAGGCTGGAAAATGAATTACAGCGGTGGTATAATTAATGCGTTTCGTAAGTGTTTTTTTGTCTGGATTTATGTACTGCCATTTTTGGGGCATTGGCTCAGCTGGGAGCGCAAGCGGTACGGTTCTAGCTACAGTGGCGTGACTCATTTGGCTACCATGCGGTTCGCATAGCAAAAACTGAATAATTTGGGGGCGTAGCTCAGCTGGGAGCGCAAGCGGAACGGTTCTAGCTACAGTGGCGTGACTCGCTTGGCAACCATGCGGTTCGCATAGCAAAAACTTAATAATTTGGGGGCGTAGCTCAGCTGGGAGAGCGTACGGTTCGCATCCGTAAGGTCGAGAGTTCGATCCTCTTCGTCTCCACCAAATAAGACAGCAGATATTGATAGAAATATCTGCTGTTCATTTTTACAAAAATGAAGTCAGATAA
>JAEYRF010000191.1 GCA_023409615.1 Bacillota bacterium
CACGCAGAGCTGTACAATTGTCAAGCATCTGAAGGACACTTTCCAGATATTCAAGTTCATTTCGAGTGTCTTCCAACTGGCGGTTAGTGTACAAAAAAGTGCTTTTTGCTTTTGCATATTTCTTAAAATAGCGTTGTGCATTCTGCTGAGGCAGCAGGTTGGGATTAAGCGGGATATTTACATATTCATCTCCGCTTTCTGAATAATAGTTGAGCAGTGATACACTTTCTGTATTTTGCTCAATCGAATGAATATTGGCTGTGATCAGCTCGCCGAATAGCTTCAGCTTTTCTCTGTCCGCGACATCACGCAGAGTTTCCTGGTGAATAGACAGCTTCTTGGCACACCGGCCAATAGTTGTGTTCAAGACCTTGTACAGATCGGATTTTTTCTGTTTGAGCCGCTCTGCATTGTCGCGGGAAGCATAGAAGGTGTCCAGCACCTGACTGATGGAGTCAATCGATATGGTGTGCTTATACTGCCGGATCCCCAGACAGTGGAAATCAACAGGTTTTTGATTCTGCTCGTCTTCATATATGACACAAGGCTCGTATTCACTTCGCGCAATTTCGCCAAGAATAGATTTGAGCGCTGTTTTAAGCGAATCACGATGCTCCGCTGTAAGGGAGGCAGCACCTGTCCGACTTTCGATGCCTGCTCTGAAGCAGACTTCACGGCACAGAAGCGGACTGA
The DNA here is from genome assembly GCA_023409615.1 of Bacillota bacterium. Taxonomy (GTDB): domain Bacteria; phylum Bacillota; class Clostridia; order Acetivibrionales; family DTU013; genus JAEYRF01. Next base: position 694 of record JAEYRF010000191.1, read on the forward strand.
AGCCTTTGATTTGTTCCAACAGGAATTTATCAACAGTCTGATTTGAAGAATCCAGAGACTGTAACAGCTCTTCCGGATCAAAAGCCGAGGGAGAGAGCTTGTCCTGAGCGGGGGGCAGTATATATGGCCTTGCGGGCATTACCTCGCGGACACTGCTGACATCTGAGTCAACATGTTTGATGGAGTCAATGATTTTGTTTTCGCTATTGAGAAGGATTATATTGCTGTAACGTCCCATGACTTCAATGATAAGCTTCTTTTCAGAGATGTCGCCCAGCTCATTTGCAGCTTCGATGACCAGTCCGATGATTCTTTCATAGTCATTGAATTCAAAGGACAATATTCTTCCACCCGTCAGATGTTTTCTCAGCAGCATACAGAATACCGGAGGTGCTGCGGGGTTTTCTTTTACAGCTTCGGTTATATGGATTCTGGGGTAATTAGGACTGGCGCTGAGTACCAGCCTATGGTTTTTATTCCACGCTCTGATCAGTAAAACAATCTCATCGGCTTCTGGCTGCAGTACTTTTTCCACCCGGCCGGATGAGAGCTTTTCCGTCAGTTCATCTACTATGCTTTTAGCAACGATACCGTCAAAAGGCAATGTTAACACTCCTTTATGTGCATGAATCCTCATGCGGGATACAGGTTTTCAGTATATCATTCCGACGAAAAAGAGGCAATATTCATCTGACGGCAGATGCTGGTTTTATGCGATATCGATAAATTATTGCAAGTTTTTATTGATTTAGTTCAACAAATCCTCTATTATTGATAATGTAAATATTATGCAAACACATAATATGATGGAAAGGAGGTGCTACTAATGGCAGTTAATGTTGATAAACAGATGCAAAGTATCATTACCGGAGCCAAAAACTACAACGCAGGCAGTCTTGCAATGGGATTATTGATAACCCGTCTGAAAACCAGTTACAAAAAGAGCCCGACTGAGGAAACATTAAAGGATTGCATTAGAGAAACGAACACTTTTATTGTAAAATATGAAAGGGTACTGGCAGAGGATTTGAATGCGATTTCACAACTGTAGCTAAATAAAGGAGGATTACTATGTTTTTAACATTTGAACAAACAGTGAAAGAGATCAAGAGCGGCAAGCTTCTGCACATTGCGGCCGAAGAGGCTCTGCTAGGTCAGTTGCCGAAGGGAAATTGGATTGGTGGTACTACCCCATATTTCATTGATGAAGAAGGCGGAATTATAAGCCATGACAAGCTGTTCGTCAATGTGATGGATTTTGCAACCGATTATAAAATTTCTTTATATGATGAAGATACCGTTTTGAATGTTATAGAAGATACCTATCACAATGGGTTTACTCTGATGGTAATGCCTTTTGGAAGTAAGCCGCTGGCAGTTTATGCGGAAAAGGCGTCTGATGTGGATGGGCTTTTTCTTAAGAGCATTGTAGGATGGGTTTCCGGCTTTGACCTTAACAGTTCCGGCTCTACTGCAAAGGCTGTAGATGGAAGCACCGGAATAATGTATGAAGATAGGTCTGTTGCTTTACATATTGCAATTCCTGATGACAAGCTAGCATTGATTGGCACCATCAATATTTTCAATCCCAATGAGAACAGTCCTGAGATCAGATTCCTGACAAGTGCTGGAGAAGTGAAAGACTGTATGGTTGGAAATGATAAAGTTTTATTTGCTGATTATATCAGAGACAACAACATTAATACAGAGCTGCCATTGGTGGCAAATTATAATGGTGCAAATGTCAATACGTCAATTAAAAGTATCGACGGTGATACGGTCAGTTTTTATGCGCCGGTGTTTGCAGAGCAGACCTACCATTTTGCTAACAGTATCCAATCCTATGAGGAGGAATTTGCACAGAAATTAACGGATTATCAAGACATAAATCCGATCTTTTCATGCAATTGTATTTTAAACTTCCTTTATGGCAAGCTGGAAGGGAAAAAGACTACACCATTTAGTGGTGCGGTTACATTTGGTGAGATTGCATACCAGCTGCTGAATCAGACACTCGTATACATTACGATTGTATAATCTAAAAGCAGAGCCTGAAAGACCTCATTCAATGGGGGCTTTCAGGCTTTTTCTGTGTAACAGGCTTAAAAAATTGATTGACATGTAAATTGGATTTTATTATAATAAGTAAGCGTTTAACTATTAGGCGCTTACTTTTTATTTTAACAATATGAGGTGATTTATTTGATAGAACTCTATGAGATCGGCAAGCGTTTTTCTATGGTGAATCTGCTGCGGCGCATTGAGCTTCACAAGATGACAGCTGATCTGGATTTTCATCTCGGTCAGCTTCCGTTAATGGAATATATAATCCGAAACGAAGGCTGTACTCAAAGGGAGATTGCTGACACTCTAAAGGTTACTCCCGCATCTATTGCTATTTCGACCAAACGACTGCAAAAGGCCGGCATGATACTGAAAAAGACAGATGAGAGCAATCTCCGATGCAACAAGCTTTATGCCACGAAGAGAGGTACTGAACTGTCTCTGAACTGCCGTGATCGCTTTAATGAATTTGATAAAAAACTGTTTGCGGGCTTTTCAGACCAGGAACTGCTGGTGATGAAGGACCA
>JAEYRF010000157.1 GCA_023409615.1 Bacillota bacterium
AATTTGCTCCTTTTTTTGCGCTGCCGTCCACAAAACGGTAGGGTATTTTTATGTCATAATCCGGCACCCTTGCCAATGTGTTCCCGCTGCTGTCCTTCAGTGTGACAGTAGCGCCGCTGTAAGCACCGCTTCCGTTATCGCAGGTTATTATCGTATTATCTACTTCAGCATATATCGTATGATCTATTCCTGAAGGAATGTCGGCAGACCCGGAAGAATCCGAAGAAAGCAGCCGGATGCCGTCGGTTTCGATCTGTCTTCTGATAGAGTCAAGCGCTTTCTGCTGCTCCCCATTAAGTGATACATCATCTCTGAAATATGTATTCTTGATTCTTAGAAGCTCATCCTCTATTTCTATCATAATCTTGAGATTGCCAAGTGTCAGATTTGTGCCATCAACACTTACTACCTTGCTCAGATCGACATCTTCACTGTTCACAAGTTCTCTTATTTCATCAATCGTCAGGATTCTGCCGTCAACCTCCACCCCGGCGGAGGTAAGATCTCCGTTTTCATCAAAAAGCCCGAAGCGTTTCATCGTTTCTAATATAGCCTGAGCCTCAGCCTCGTCGCCAAAGATACCCTTCAAAATCTCCAGTATCTCCTGGTTCTGCTCAACTGAGTTATACTTCGTAGTATCAATAGCAGCCATAGCCGGGTTCGAAAATATACCTGTCAGCATAGTGACAGTTAGAATAATCACATAAATCTTGTTCAACAAGCTATTTTTCTGCATAATAATCTATATCCCTTTCATTATTTGTACATATTATGTAATCTAATTATATATTGCTGGCATTTTTAATACAATGTACGAAAGTACAGTACTATGATAAAACAAATATGGAAATATACTATGCGATAAGATACGGAGCGTATGGATATCTTATGAAAAAAACAATGCCGAAGATCTGATTTTTAATCTTCGGCATTAAAAAATTGGTAAAATATATCTCCTCACACTGCTTCATTATAATTTCGAAAGCTATATTACTGCTCCAAGCTCTTGCCTGCAATTTTCAATACCGCCAGTGCAATGGCTCCGCCAATAACGGCTGTTAAAAGCTGCGGCCAACTGAACAAATTGGTCAGTGTGGCAGCAACCTGCGGCTTCATTTCCATCACTGACGTAAATATAGAAATTGCTGCATATAAAAACCCAAATTTCAGCACGGCGCCTGTAGCTACTCCTGCAACCTTGCTCTTCTTTCTGAGCAGGAAAAAGCAAGCAACAATAATCAGGTTTCCAATGATGATAAAAGGCGAAAAAGCCAAAATCAATGGTGCAATTGCCGCTTTATTCGTAAATGCTGATACAAGCGGTGCAATAACTGATATCGCCGCTCCGCTCCAAAACCCCGCAGATGCAGTTGCAATTATCAGCACAGCATTAACGATCGGGCCGACAACGAAATTATTGTATGGAATAAACTTTCCAAAAAGTTGAAATGCAATTGCTACTGCCAACAGTAATGCCGTTCTGGTAATAAATTTCGTCCTGCTCTTCATTCGTTGATCCTCCATTTATCTTAGTACGTTTTTTTACTTATACTATCTATATTAACCCTTATAATAACTTTGTGAAACCTATTTTTGTAATTTTTATATAATCTGCTATATTAGTAACGGCTGTAATTGTTTCCCTTTCAATGCCTCCAATATTGCAGGAATCAGTAATTCAAAGTCTGCAATGAGTGACCTGCTCTTTTTGGCTGGATCATCCTGTCCGAAAGGCACAAAAAACACATTTCTGCGATTCAGCAGCATACCTAGATTCCTGGCGTTTGCGCTCAGTCCGTCATTTGTGGCAAGTGCCAGCAGAATCGGCCGGTCATTTCTCAAATGAGCCTTACATGCCATTGTTACTGATGTATCTGTAATCCCGTTAGCCAGTTTTCCAAGTGTATTACCTGTACAAGGTGAAACAACAAGTAAATCCAGCAACGCCTTTGGCCCAATCGGCTCAGCCTCTACTATTGATTTAATGATCTGCTTTCCTGTAATTGCTTCCATTCTATATTTCCATTCTGCAGCATTACCAAACTTGGTATCCGTATTATTAACCATCTCCGAAACGATCGGCAGAATATCTGCCCCTTCAGCTGATATTTTCTCCAGTTCAAGTATTGACTTCGATAATGTACAAAATGAGCCTGTGAATGCAAATCCCAGTTTTACATCCTTAAGCAGCATGATTCACACCCCCAACTCTTCTATAATATTATATATCGTTTGCTTCATATAGTTTGCAGCAGTTACCGGAGCGACCTTGCCTGGCAGGGACAATGCCCATATCACCTTTATACCGAGTTCTTTTGCCTTTTCGAAGTCAACTCCTCCCGGTTTTGATGCCAGGTCTATAACCAGACATTCTCTTCCAATCATTTCAAGCAAGGGAGAATCAAGTACTTTATTTGGTATTGTATTGAAGATAATATCCATCTCTCCGATACAACTCTTTAATTCATTTATGTAAACCGGTTTCTGCCCATATGCTTTAATCCATGCCAGATCAGAATACTTTCGCGCTTCTGCATAAACATCGGCGCCTATACCTGCCAGCATTTTCGACAGCGTCCTTCCCACCCTGCCATAGCCCAGCACTAATGCTCTAGAACCGCTAAGCGTAATAGGCAGTTCTTCCATAGCAATCTGTATCGCACCTTCCGCAGTAGGAATTGCATTAAAAACAGCCATTTCCTCACGCTTCAAAATATCTATGCAGTAGACATTATAAGCTTTTGCAAGCTGTGCCGCTTTTTCACTGATCATTCCAGCTATGAAAAGCTGGCTCTTCTTCATGGTTTTAAATACTCCGTTTATTTGTATTGCTTTATCATGAAATGGCGCGTTTAGCATTTCATCATCGTTTGTACATGGCAATGGCCCGATAACTATATCCGAGTCATCGATGGCTTCCTCCAGATCCTCATTCTCGGGCAATAATGACTCAAATCCCGCTTTTTTGAACCCATACAAATTGACCTGGTTTCCATCTGCATGAATTGCTTCTGCAAGCTTGACATTCCTGAGATCTCCACCGATCACAGTAAATTTTCGAAGGCTCATCCTTTTATCCCCCCAGCACTTTCCGCTATATGTAAACTAAGGATCGGTTAAAATACTAGTTCCGATTCTCATCCAGCAACGCTTAGAATATGTTTTATTTTATGTTGATTGATGAAAACAAGTGCTTGTTTCAGAAAATCTCTGACTGCTCGAAAAAGCTTCAAAACCGACTGGCGGTCTTGAAGCTTCGTTATGCTCATCTATTTATTCTTTTTGATATCTAAAACTGCAGAGTATCCTGCTTGACCTTCCCTACAACCGAAATTCCTACCTTATCAAGATTGAAAATACTGCGAATTATTTGATTCATCCCGTCCATTGTTATTTTCTCTATTTTCCCAAGGATTTCCTCCTGTGTATAGATCCTGCCCAGAAGCAATTCTGATTTTCCAATGCTGCTCATCCTGCTGCTCGTGCTTTCAAGGCCGAGAATGTAGCTCCCTTTGAGTTGCTCCCTGGACTTTTCAAATTCCTGCTTTGCGATTCCTTTTTTCAGAAGCACCCGTACTTCATCATAGATTAGTTTAGTCACTTCATTCAGATTTTCCGGCTTCATTCCGGCATAAATCGTGAATAATCCTGCATCATTGTAGATGGTGGGATATGAATAAATGGAGTAGACAAGTCCCTTCTTCTCGCGGATCTTCTGGAACAGCCTCGAGCTCATGCCTCCGCCAAATATGTTATTTACGGCAAGCAGCGGGTACAGAGCATCATCTCCGTTTTTTATTCCTTCAAATCCAATACATATATGTACCTGTTCAGTGTCCTTCTCACGTACTTTAACTTCCGGTCTGAAATCCACATTTTCCACATTATTCTCTGTTTCATCTCCGGGAATTCGACTGTTGAAGTAAGTTTCCAGCATGTCCTCCAGCTTACTTTCATCAAAGTTTCCTGCGACTGATATGACCATATTACCCGGTGTGTAGCGATCCTTCATATATTCTTTTATTGTTTCCTGATTGATTCCTCTTAATGATTTCGCGGTTCCGAGAATAGGATACCCAATCGCGCTGCCATCCCATACCGTTTCGGATAATATATCATGCACAAGCTCCTCCGGAGAATCCTCGTACATTCCTATTTCTTCCAGAATTACACGTTTTTCAAGAGCGATATCCTTCTTGGTAAAAGTCGAATTGGTAAGCATGTCACTCAATACATCCATAGCAATATCAAGATGTTCGTCAAGCGTCTTTGCATAATAGCAGGTACATTCTTTTCCGGTAAATGCGTTGAGCTGTCCGCCTATGTTATCAATGCTCTCTGCTATTTCTGCCGCACTTCTTTTGTCTGTACCTTTAAAAAGCATATGCTCAATAAAATGTGATACACCATTATTACGTACATTTTCATTACGAGATCCGGTTTTAACCCATATTCCCAATGTAACAGATCTGACGTATGGTATATATTCGCAGACTACTCTCACTCCGTTCTTCAGAACGAACTTTTTCAGCATAAACCCTCCTGACCTACTTCCAATGGGGACAAGTACCCATATCCCCCGCTACAGGTAAAATGAATTTGCTTGTATAAAAAAGGACGGTTCAGAACAGCTGGTCTGCCGTCCATAACCGTCCTTCAGGATTACTCTTATTGGTTGTTTTCAGTGGTATCAGGCATCGCATCTTTCCTTGAAAGGTTGATACGTCCCTGCTTGTCAACTTCCATAACCTTTACCAGCATTTCATCGCCGACCTTGCATACATCCTCAACCTTTGCTACTCTCTTGCTGTCAAGCTTGGAAATGTGTACAAGACCTTCCTTACCTGGTGCAAACTCAACAAATGCTCCAAAGGTCATCAGTCTCGTAACTTTACCCATGAATACCTGACCCGGCTGTACATCCTTTGCTATTGCCTCTATAATGGACAGCGCTTTTCTGCCTGCTGCTTCGTCTGATGTGGAAACAAAGACTCTTCCATCATCTTCTATGTCGATCTTAACTCCGGTCTCGTCAATAATCCTGTTGATGACCTTGCCGCCAGGCCCGATGACATCTCTGATCTTATCCGGGTCAATATTCATTCTGTACATTTTCGGTGCATAAGGCGAGAGCGTTGACCTTGGTTCTGCAATAGCCGGGATAATCACTTCGTCAAGTATCTGGAAGCGACCTTTCTTTGTAAGTTCGAATGCCTGTCTGATTATTTCATATGTCAGACCATTCACCTTGATATCCATTTGAATGGCAGTAATACCCTTCTTTGTCCCTGCGACCTTGAAATCCATGTCTCCGAAGAAATCTTCGATTCCCTGAATATCCATAAATGTAACAAATCTGTCAGGGTTCTCATCATCAACGACAAGACCTGAGGAAATACCTGCTACAGGCGCCTTGATCGGAACGCCGGCATCCATAAGCGCCAATGTGCTGGCACATACACTGCCCTGAGAGGTGGAACCGTTTGACATCAGGACCTCTGAAACCAGCCTTATTGCATAGGGGAACTCGTCCTCATTCGGAATAACAGGTTCCAATGATCTCTCTGCCAATGCGCCATGACCAATTTCTCTTCTGCCCGGACCTCTGGATGTTTTTGCTTCTCCAACACTATAGCCGGGGAAATTATAATGATGCATGTATCTCTTTTCATCTTCAAGATCAACACCGTCAAGTCTCTGGATCTCGCTGATACCGCCAAGTGTAACAATAGTCCGCACCTGTGGCTGGCCTCTCTGGAAG
>JAEYRF010000208.1 GCA_023409615.1 Bacillota bacterium
CTTTTAGAGAAATTGTTCTCCAAGCATATCGTGAGAGATGTGCATTTTGTAATCTAAATCATGCTGAGCTACTTGATGCGGCACATATCGTACCGGATTCTGATGAGATAGGCGACCCGATAGTAAACAATGGCTTGTCGTTATGCAAAATACATCACGCTGCTTACGACATGAATATCATTGGTGTAAATCCTGATTATAAAATTGAGGTCAGAGATGACATTCTACAAGAAATCGATGGCTCCATGCTTAAACATGGCATCCAGGCATTGCACAACTCAAGTATTATCCTGCCTAGTAGTAAAAAATCGTGGCCTGATAAAGACAGACTTTCGATTAGATTTGAGCAATTTAAGCATACGGGTTAATTGAGTTTATTAATTTTCGATTATTCCAATTTGAGATAAACATTAACAATGCTGTCAGGCAGAAACTGGAGTGCATAAGTGGTATTCAGATAAATACATACGGAGAAAAGCAGAAGCAAACATGCAAAAGGGGCATTGTTATGTCAGATATACTTTTTAAAACCGAAAATTACATATTCAGTTACCGTGTAGCCGGAATCTGTGTTCAAGGCGGCAAAGTTCTGCTACAAACCTGCGGAAATGATCCTGGTTATGCGTTTCCAGGAGGGCATGTGGCTTTTGGAGAAACAAATGCCCAAACGCTTACACGGGAATTTAAAGAGGAAATCGATGCGGATATTTCTGTAGGCGATTTGAAATGGGTAGCAGAAATATTCTTTCCGTGGGGAGATAAGCCGTGCCATCAAATCTGCCTGTATTACATGGTGACTATCAACAGCCCCGACACCCCGAAGGACGGTATGTTTATGGCAAGAGAACATCTTGAAGGACGAGAATTTAATATTGAGTATCATTGGATTCCGCTGGATAAGGTCAAAGATATTGAAATATATCCTAAGAATGCAGGCGAATTGCTTGGAGAGCTTAATGGTGTTGCTCGGCATTTCATTTATCGGGAAGAAAATGCCGATAGTATTAAGCAAGGATAAAAAGAGAAAAAAGAGCATTGAGTTGATGGCAAGAAACGTTCAGCCTCAAATAAAATGTTCATGCTGTGAGAATGAAGCAACACATGTATGTGCGCAATGTTTCTATGATAATACAGGATGGCTTTGCAGCACCTGTGCCCAAATTCATGAATGTGGAGAAGACATGTTACTACCAGTTGTGAATTCACCAAGAGTTGGAGTATGCGGGTATTGCGGATAAGAAATGTCCGCAAAAAGGGGTCAGATCATGGGATTATTCGATTGGTTTAGAAAAAAGGAAACGAAAGTATTGGGGAGTAAATCAGAAACCGTGGACATCTATACATCGGATATGATTAAAAAAGTAATGGATGGCTTGCGAAGAGATACTGAGAAGCCTGTCATTCGCATACAGGTTAATGATAATCCAGCAGGGCTTACCAACAGTAAATTTGGTGGGTTACCCTATATTCCAAAAAATGTTGATGTGCCAAAAGACGCCTCGGGCAGGCAGCTGCGGCTACTTTCGCAGATCAGATTAGAAGAATTGCCGAAGAATGATATATTCATGCCAAAAGGCATTATGCAGTTCTGGGCTTTGGATGATGACTCCTCTGGGCTGGATTTCGACGATCTGACTTCACAAAAGGGAAGCAGAGTGACCTTTTATGAGGACATTGACTCCTCTGTAACAGAACAAGAAGTGCTGGGAAAATATCAACCCTATTGTGAAAATGACAGCTACTTCCCGGTTCAAAGCACGTTCTCACTTACATTCTCATTGGAGAAAGAAGGCATAAGCACCAATGATTATCGCTTTGATACCATGTTTACAAAACGTTGGAATGAGGCCTATCCTCAAAGCAAGTTAAAAAACTACTTTGATTTGCCCGAGAAATTAACGGAAGACATGTATAATGAAGTATCGGGCTTCGGCCATAAACTTGGAGGCTATCCGGCCTTTACGCAGGAAGACCCAAGAGATGAAGCCAACCGATATAGTGATCATCAGATGCTCTTACTTCAAATAGACAGCATAGGAACAAAGGCCCATCAAATCATGTGGGGCGATAGTGGCATATGCAACTTCTTTATTACAGAGAAAGCTTTCAAAGAATGTGATTTCAGCAAAGTCATATACAATTGGGACTGCTATTAATAGTGCAAAATCAGTTGGAATGACCTGACCTGAGGGTCTAATTGCTTTTCTTTCTACCCCCCGCTATAATATGATTATCTCCTAGAAAGTCGCTTTTGTGACTTTCTGCTGCAATTCAACTTAAAATGCGTCAGCCTTCTCTGAAGGCTGGATAATCATAATATAACTAAATCAATATGGGGGTGGTAAGTGTTGCGTCATTTGAAAAGCGATCGCAGGGCATCGATCAAGAGCGTGATGATTTTTGCCATGATCGCAGTCGCATTTATACCGCTTATCACCTTTTTCATCTATAACAATGTCAATGTCACACAGATGACCATGCGGCGGATGCAGGAATATTCTAATCAGATTGTCCGGCAGGCGGGGAGTAGTGTGGATGCGCTGATCGCTCAGATAAAAGCCACACAAAAGCAGCTTACCTCCAATGCCATTACATCGGTATTGTTTCAAAATTATTCCAGCAAGTCACCAAAGGAAAAGTTGGAAATGGTTCGGGCAGTGGACCGGACATTGGCGGATGCTAAACGATCCAACGTCTATATTTCACAGATATACATGATGAGTGAGGACGGAATGCTGTTTTCCAGCAATTCGGATGTTGATGCCAAGGCTTTCTTGGAAAGTGAATGGATTCATACCATTGCCCAAATCAATGCCGGTACAATGATCATACCTACTCATAATGCCGATTACTACAACCGTAATGCCAACCTTTCAGGAAAACCTCCGGAGATACCAGTGGTATCCCTGTTGAGCAAGCTTTTGCATTATGGCCGTAATGATGCCATAGCACTGATTCAAACCGATATTCAGTATACCGCCATTGAAGATATTATGAAGAAGATTTCCCTTGGAGACAGCGGTTTTGTCATGATTGTGGACCAAAATGACAAGCTGGTCTATTGTCATGATAAAAGCTTCATTGGAAAGTCAAAAGACGATTATTTAAGCAGGGCCACAGTTCGTCTTGATACAGACAGGACAGGACTTGCAGAGGTTTCGCAGCCTTTGAACGAAGTGGACTGGCACATCGTCGGCTTTGTTCCAACGGGGAATGTCCTGGAAGAAATGGCCCCGGTAAAACAATTTGCCTACATTATAGCCGGGGTTATGTTTCTTTTTATTATCCTGGTTTCCACCAAGCTATCCAGCATGATTACGCAGCCTATCACTTCCCTGACCAACCAGATGAAACAGGTGGGAAAGGGCGACTTTAAAATCATGGAGGAAAAATCCTTCTATAGCGAGACCTCTGTTCTTACACAGTACTTTAACCAAATGGTCGAGGACATTGATGCTCTGATACGTTCCAACATGCAGAAGGAAGAGGAGAAGAACCGTTCCGAGTTTATTGCGCTTCAAAACCAAATTAACCCTCATTTTCTCTATAACACTCTCAATTCAATCAAATGGATGGCCATTATGGAGAACAATATGCCCATAGCGGAGGCCATAGTGGAGCTTGTAAAGATGCTCCAGTTCAGCTGCAGCAACAAGAATACCGAGGTCACGGTGGCAGAGGATGTCGAATTTATCAAAAGCTATGTATTCATACAAAAGATGCGCTATGGCAGCAGCATAGAAACCATTTATGAAATTGATGACTCTATTTTGTCTTGTATGACCCTGAAATTCATTCTGCAGCCTATTGTGGAGAATGCGATTATACACGGATTTTCAGATGTGGGCTATAGCGGCACAATTGTTGTGAAGGGCGAGGACTGCGGTGATTTTATTACCTTCAGTGTCAAGGATAATGGCAAAGGCATGAAACTGGACAAAGGAATGCGCTATACGGGCGTGGGGATGGATAATGTGCAGAAGCGACTTCGTTTTCACTATGGCAACAAATCCGACATGAAGGTGGAAAGCACCCTGGGCGGCGGGACCATGGTAACGCTTCGTATACCTAAAATTCTTGCAGAGGAAGGAGAACCTCATGTTCAAGGCACTCATTGTGGATGACGAATATCTTGTGGTTGCAGGCCTGATCAATTCAATCAACTGGCAGGCAATCGGCATTGAAACACCAATTCGCGCTGCCAATGGCGAGGAAGCTCTGGCCATCATGGACAGCCAGCAAATTGATATCTTGATTACCGATATCGCCATGACCCCCATGGACGGCGTTGCCCTTATGACCGAAGTCCGTCGAAGAGGCTATGACACGGAGATCATTGTCCTCAGCTGCTATAATGATTTTGAATATTCTCGCAAGGCCCTGCAAAATGGTGCCTGCGACTACCTGTTTAAGCCTGCCATGATGCCGGATGAGATTACACGTGTTGTCACCAAGGCCCGGGATAATATAGTTCATAGACGCAAAAACGTTGAAAAGATGCATTCCCTGGAGCTGCAGGCCTTGCATGGCCGGGAAGCGGAAATACAGCAGTTTCTGACAGAGCTCATCAATGGCAAGAAAATTACCCGGGATGAGGCCAAAAGGCGCTACGAATCCCTTGAAATGGCACTCTCGTTCTCAGGCCTGGTTGCCATAGTCCTTAAAACCAGTGTTCCCACCGAAATGCATGAATTTAAGGACGATGAGTTTCTCCTGAGATATGGTATCTGTAATTCATTGGAGGAGACGGTGAAAAATCACTCCGGCGTGCTGGTTG
>JAEYRF010000252.1 GCA_023409615.1 Bacillota bacterium
GTACCCAAGAGAGGTTTCATTAATAAGGATTTCGCTAAGGTATTTGCAGAAATCAATGTATCAACCTTAAATATGTTTGAGGACGGTACTGTAGTAAATGGTGAATTGCTGAAAGCAAATGGAGTAACTAAGAAATTATATGACGGAGTATCTGTACTAGGAAATGGAGAACTCACCAGAAAGCTCACTGTCCAAGCCGCAAGGTTCACCAAGACAGCTTCTGAGAAGATTGAGGCTGCAGGAGGAAAGGTAGAGGTGGTATAGAATGGGCGGAATGTTTGATACTCTACGTAATGCATGGAAAATTCCTGATTTGCGTAAAAGGATCTTATTCACGATCGCGATGCTGATCGTATATAGAATAGGTTCCTATATACCGAACCCGGGTGTTGATGCTGCGAAGTTTTCAGAAATCCTTACTTCAGCCGGATCACTCGGCGGTTTTTTGGACATCGTATCCGGCGGAGCATTTAAACTGGCAACAGTTTTTGCTATGAGTATTACACCGTACGTCAATTCATCAATTATCATACAGCTCTTAACGGTTGCAATCCCTGCACTTGAAAGATTGCAAAAAGAAGGCGATGAGGGCAGGAAGATACTGCAGCAGTATGTCAGGTATGGAACAGTTGTACTTGGTATGGTTCAGTCCATTGCTCTTTATATCACCCTTCAGGCACGCGGAGGTGTCGTAGATGGAGGAAGTGTATGGAGCTTCATGACGATCACACTTACATTCACTGCAGGTACGGCATTCCTGATGTGGCTTGGTGAACAGATTACTGAGGGTGGAATAGGAAATGGAATTTCCATGATAATATTCGCAGGTATAGTTTCAAGAGGACCTTCAGCAGTAAAGGGGCTATATGTCAACTATACTGCCGGCAACTTCGGAACAGGTATACTTGGAATCCTGGCTATTCTCGGAATATTAATACTGTTTGTTGTTGTAATAGCAGGAGTTATTTGGGTACAGGAAGCTGAAAGAAGGATTCCGATCCAATATGCAAAACGTGTCGTTGGTAGAAAAATGTATGGCGGACAGAGTACGCATCTGCCAATTAAGGTTAATTTGGCCGGTGTTATTCCGATTATCTTCGCAATGTCTATTATGATGTTTCCATCAACGATCGTCACGATGTTCTTTGCAAATAAGGATAACTGGTTTGTTAACATGTTCAAGGAACCTCAGCAAAATGCATTATATATTATTATATATGCACTGTTGATACTATTCTTCACTTTCTTCTATTCGGTTATGCAGTTTAATCCGATAGAGATCGCAAATAATATGAAGAAGAATGGTGGATTTATTCCGGGGTACAGACCAGGTAAGGCTACATCAGACTACATTACCAAGGTTTTGAACAGAATTACATGGTTCGGCGGATTTTTCCTCGCAATCATCACCATTTTCCCAATCATCCTTGGCAATGTTACAAAAATACCCGGGATATGGTTTGGAGGAACGGCAGTACTGATTCTTGTTGGTGTTGCACTTGATACTGTAAAAGCAGTGGAGTCACAGATGCTGATGAGACATTATAAAGGATTCCTGGAATAGAATTCACATAAGGCCGGTACTCATATACCGGCTTTTATGGGATGGCTGTTGCGGTATCGTTCTGCGACAGCCGACAAGGGAGAAAACGATGAGACTTGTTATTTTGGGAGCACCGGGCGCAGGAAAAGGGACACAAGCGGTTATTCTTTCCGAAAAGCTGAAAATCCCTCATATATCGACCGGTGACATATTTAGAAGCAATATTAAAAATGGAACTCCTTTGGGTAAACTGGCGAAGCAATATATCGATAATGGTGACCTGGTACCCGATGAAGTTACGATAGGCATTGTTAAAGACAGACTGCAGCAGGATGATTGCATAAACGGTTTTATCCTCGATGGGTTTCCGCGTACGATACATCAAGCGGAGAGTCTGGATAAAATCCTTGCAGAAATGCAAACGGCACTGGATTATGTTATTGACATATGCGTTGAAGATGAAGTCATTATAAAAAGGCTTTCCGGTAGAAGGATATGCCCTGAATGCAATATGAATTACCATGTGAATTCCGATGAACCTGCACGGACAGGGATATGTGGCAGATGTGGCGCTAAGCTTGTCCAGAGAGAGGATGATCGTGAGGAGACGGTGATTAACCGATTGCAGACTTATCATGATCAGACAGAGCCGCTAATTGGCTACTATAAGGCGAAGGGTAACCTGCTGGAGGTTTCAGGCCAGTACCGGATAGCAGATACAACAGCGGATATCAATAGAGTGTTAGGGATGGAAGAATGATTTCTATTAAGTCAAAATCCGAACTGGAATTGATGAGCAGGGCCGGCGAAATTGTGGCAAATGCACTCAAACTGGTAGAGGAAGCGGTAAGACCCGGTGTAACGACATTGGAACTTGACCGGATAGCAGAGAAGTATGTGCTCAGTCAGAATGCAATACCACTTTTTAAAGGGGTACCGTGTCCTGTCAGAGGAGGAATGGATTTCCCGGGAACTATCTGTGCGTCAGTCAATGAAGAGGTTATACACGGGATACCGGGTTTAAGAGAGTTAAAAGATGGAGATATTATAAGTGTTGATATGGGAGCCAGCTGTGAAGGGTTTTGCGGCGATGCTGCCAGGACCTTCCCGGTAGGGAATGTTTCTCCTGAAGCACAAAGACTTATACAAGTGACGAAGCAAAGTTTTTTTGAAGGAATAAAATATGCAATAAAAGGAAATCGTATAGTAGATATCTCTAGAGCAATACAGCGGTATGCTGAAGAAAACGGATTCTCGGTTGTCCGTGAATATGTCGGACACGGGATTGGCAAAGAACTATGGGAACCTCCTCAGATACCAAACTACGCTACCCGCGAGAGGGGGCCTAGGCTTGAACCTGGGATGACCTTGGCAATCGAACCCATGATAAACCAGGGTGTTTATAATATTAGAATACTCAATGATAAATGGACAGTAGTTACAGCAGACGAGAAATACTCGGCACATTACGAAAATACAATTGTTGTAACTGAGGATGAGCCAATTATTATGACAAAGCTCAGGGGTGAGATTTTTTGATACTAGCTTTAGGCCAGATTGTTATTTCCCGGGCCGGAAGAGATGCCGGAAAAAGATTTGTTGTAGTGAAGGTGATTGATGATTCCTTTGTGGAGGTTTCCGATGGTGATCTTCGAAAGATCGAAAAACCAAAAAGGAAGAGAATCAAGCATTTGAATAGCACAGATGAGAAGGCGGAAATCCTTGCGGAAAAGCTGAAGAGCAGCGACAGGATAACAAATGCAGAAATAAGGAAAACGCTGGCGGGACAGGATAGGAGGTTATGAGGTTTGGCAAAAGACGATGTAATTGAGGTTGAAGGCAAGATTGTTGAGGCATTACCAAACGCAATGTTTCAAGTAGAGTTGGAAAACGGGCATAAGGTGCTTGCCCATATATCAGGGAAGTTGAGAATGAATTTTATCAGGATTTTACCGGGTGACAAGGTGACGTTGGAATTATCACCATATGATCTGACCCGAGGAAGAATAACCTGGAGAGCAAAATAGAGCCCGGGTGTCGGTTGTAAAAGAATAAACGAGTGGGAGGGTTTAAAATGAAAGTAAAACCGTCTGTAAAAGCAATGTGTGAGAAGTGCAAGATAATCAAAAGAAAAGGTAAAATAATGGTGATTTGTGAAAATCCGAAGCACAAGCAGAAACAGGGATAAATTTATGAGGACAATTGATAATTGAAATCATTAGAACAAGCTTGTAATGCGATAAAGTATGTGATATAATTTTAGCTTGATTTGGAGTCAATTATCAATTATCCTTCCCGAATTTGAATTGACCACTCTGGAGCGGCTGCATGTAAGGGATGACCAAACATGATCCGGGTGTTGATTATAATAAGGAATGAAAGCAAAGCATATTTTAAGGTTGTATAACGGTTAGTTATTTATTTGGAGGTGTTTGACAAGATGGCACGTATTGCCGGAGTAGACCTGCCCAGAGAAAAACGGGTAGAAATTGGGCTCACTTACATCTTTGGCTTAGGAAGATCAAAAGCCAATGAAATTTTGAAGAAAACTGCTGTAAACCCGGACACACGGGTCAGAGATCTGACAGACGATGAGGTTGGCAGACTCAGAGAGATCATTGACAAAGAGTACAAGGTTGAAGGTGACCTTAGGAGGGAAGTTTCCCTCAATATCAAGAGGTTAATTGAAATAGGATGTTACAGAGGCAGAAGGCATAGGCAGGGTTTGCCGGTCAGAGGCCAGAAGACCAAGACTAATGCCAGGACAAGAAAAGGTCCTAAGAAGACTGTTGGCGTTCAGAGAAAGAAAACGGTATAAAGGAGGTTGACGATCGGATGGCAACAAAAACTGCTGGTGCTAAGAGAACGACCAGAAAAAGAAGAGAACGGAAAAATATTGAGCGTGGTGCAGCGCACATTCGTTCAACATTTAACAATACTATAGTAACGATTACCGATACTGCAGGAAATGCGCTTTCATGGGCAAGTGCAGGCGAATTGGGCTTCAGGGGATCTAAAAAGAGCACTCCGTTTGCGGCGCAGATGGCTGCTGAAACTGCATCAAAGGCTGCTATGGAACATGGCCTCAAGACTGTTGAGGTTTATGTAAAAGGGCCGGGAGCTGGAAGAGAAGCTGCTATTAGAGCATTACAGGCTGCTGGACTCGATGTAAGCCTTATCAAGGATGTAACGCCTATTCCGCACAACGGATGCAGGCCACCTAAAAGAAGAAGAGTGTAATATGGAGGTGTTAGAATAGATGGCACGATATACAGATGCATCTTGCAGACTTTGCCGCAGAGAAGGCGAAAAGCTTTTTTTGAAGGGTGAGAGATGCTATACCAACAAATGCTCTGTGGCAAAAAGAGCATATGCTCCAGGGCAACATGGACAACAGAGAAAGAAAATGTCTGAGTACGGTCTTCAGTTGCGTGAGAAGCAGAAAGCAAGAAGATTTTACGGAATTCTTGAGAGCCAGTTCAGAAGCTATTTCAGAATGGCTGTTAAGAATAAAGGAGTTACAGGTGAAAACCTCCTGCAGATCCTTGAAAGTAGGATTGACAATGTGGTTTACAGACTCGGACTCGCAACATCCAGGCCAGAAGCAAGACAACTTGTCAGACATGGCCATTTCACACTTAATGGAAAGAAGGTCGATATACCTTCAATCCTTTTAGAGCCTGGTGATGTTATCGCAGTGAAGGATAAATTCAGGGGTTCTGAGAAGGTAAAGTCCATTATTGATATAGCAGGCGGCAAGGTAGTCCCGAAATGGCTTGAATTCGACGCTGAAAACCTTACAGGTAAGGTAGTTGTACTGCCGGCAAGAGAAGAAATTGATTTGCCGATCAGTGAGCATTTGATCGTCGAGTTCTATTCCAAGTAATAGGAAAGTACATTGCTATTTGTACCTGATAATAGGAAATAACCAGTTCTAGGAGACGCGGAACGCAAAACAGTTTTACGTTCCGCGGAACCGAAAAAGCAGCTGACTATTCCCGCAGCGAAGACAGCAGGGTATTAAATATAAGTACTGAATATGATTAGGATTGCGAATCAGTTGCCCTCGAATAAACAAAATTGCCAGTTAAGGGAGGGTTTTTGTTGATTGAAATAGAAAAACCAAAAATTGAATGTGTTGAAACTACGGAAGACGATATTTATGGTAAATTTGTTATAGAACCTCTGGAGAGGGGCTATGGCATTACTCTGGGGAATTCTCTAAGAAGGATTCTTCTATCGTCACTGCCAGGTGTAGCTGTCACCTCTATCAAGATTGATGGTGTCCTGCACGAGTTTTCAACTGTAACGGGTATTATTGAAGATGTTACTGAAATCATCCTCAATGTAAAGAATCTTTCGTTGAAACTGCACAGTGATGGTCCCAAAATCGTCTACATTGATGCAGATGGCGAAGGACCGATTACTGCCGGTGATATCAAGGCAGACTCAGACGTAGAAGTACTCAATCCGGATCTTCATATATGTACACTTAACGGAGAGAGCAGATTCTATATGGAATTGGTGCTTAATAAGAACAGAGGGTACATACCGGCGGAGAAAAACAAACAAGCAGGACAGCCAATTGGTATTATTCCTGTTGACTCTATTTATACGCCTGTCAGAAAGGTCAACTATACGGTTGAAAATACCCGTGTAGGACAGATTACAGATTATGATAAGCTTACCCTTGAAGTATGGACAAACGGTAGTATCAAACCGGATGAAGCCATCAGCCTGGGTGCAAAGATATTAAGCGAGCATTTGAATTTGTTTATTGATCTTTCCGATCATGCAAAGCATACAGAGATCATGGTTGAGAAGGAAGAGACCAAGAAGGAAAAAGTCCTTGAAATGACAATAGAGGAACTTGATCTTTCAGTAAGGTCATATAACTGCTTGAAGAGAGCCGGTATCAATACTGTTGAGGATTTGACCAACAAGACGGAAGAAGACATGATGAAGGTAAGAAATCTGGGAAGAAAGTCACTGGAAGAAGTGCTCCAGAAGCTTCAAGCCTTAGGATTGTCACTTGCTCCAAGTGAGGAATGAAATGTACATGTATATAGTTAGGGAGGTAAAGGGATAATGCCTACACAGAGGAAGTTGGGACGCGCTACTGATCAGAGGAAGGCAATGTTGAAGAATCAGGTTACTGCTTTGTTTAGGAACGGCAGGATTGAAACTACCGAAGCCAGAGCAAAGGAAGTCCGTTCAATTGCTGAAAAACTGATCGCTATGGCTATAAAAGAAGATGGTAATATTACATCAAAGCAGATAAAGGTCAGTGCTGCAAAGCTTGACAGTAAGGGCAGGAAGATCACCAAGGCTGCAACTTCAAAGAACGGAAATAAGTATGAAGTAGTAGACAGGGAGATTAAGACAGAGATGGTTACTGTCGACAATCCTACCAGACTTGCTGCCAGAAGAAGGGCAATGAACTGGATTTATAGGGTCAAGGATGAGAACGGAAAGTACATCAATGTAGTTGATAAACTCTTTGATGAGATCGCACCGAAGTTCAAGGGCGTTAACGGTGGTTACACCAGAATATACAAGCTTGGACCAAGAAGAGGCGATGCCGCTGAAGCCGTTTTGCTCGAGTTGACCAAATAGGACTCGGCTAAAAATTACTTCCGCTTCTTTTACGGGAATGGAGCGGGCTGGTCGCACACTACGCATGACTGGTCGCCTATGCAACCGGGTTAGCGTAGTTCCCCGTAAATGATTAGGGGAAGTTATTTTTTAACGATGTCTAAGACACCCAACAGTATTAAACAAACGATAGGGATTGCCGTTTATTACGTGCCAATCCCTAATTTTGTTTCCATGAATTCAGGCAGCTTTCCGATGCTATCAAAATTTTTGTTGGAGAAGGGCACCTTAGGGGAAAGCAGCGATAGTTGGGCTAGCAGAAATCACATCTTAACTATTATATGGAATAGGGGTTTAATAAAGTGGTAAAAGATAATAACATTATTGAAGTAAAGAATGTCAATTTTCAATATAAGTCCAATAGTGATGACATGCCCAGTGTGACGGCTCTGCAAGATGTGGATCTGACCATAAGGGAGGGTGAATTCCTTGCTGTACTTGGCAGGAACGGCTCTGGCAAATCAACGCTGGCTAAGCTTATGAATGCTTTACTGCTGCCCGCTTCCGGAACAGTTATTGTTAATGGATTTGATACCAATGATGATGAATTTTTATGGGATATCCGCAGCTCTGTTGGAATGGTGTTTCAAAACCCGGACAATCAAATTGTTGGTACTATTGTAGAAGAGGATGTTGCTTTTGGTCCCGAAAATCTTGGTGTCCCGCCTGAGGAAATAAGGAGTCGTGTAGATGAGGCACTTGAGATTATAGATATGACAGAATTTAAGGAACATGCGCCACATTTGCTCTCAGGTGGTCAGAAACAGAGAGTCGCTATTGCAGGCATTCTTGCAATGAAACCAAAATGTATCGTTCTGGATGAAGCTACAGCAATGCTGGACCCGGTTGGTAGAAAAGAGGTCATGCGGATTCTGAGAAAGCTGAATACAGAGGAAGGCATCACCATCGTCCATATTACCCATCACATGGATGAGGCCGGTAAAGCTGACAGGGTATTGGTCATTGATGAGGGTCGGTGCAGTATGCTGGGGACGCCTAAAGAAGTGTTTAGTGACGTAGATAAGGTAAAGGGTATTGGACTTGATGTACCACAGGTAACTGAACTATTGCATGAACTCAATGAATCAGGATACCATTTCCCCAATGGTATACTTACTGTAGAGGAAGCGTTGCGGGTTCTTTCAAAAGTACTCTAAAAGTAATTCATTCGAAAAATATAAATCAGTATTCATTTTGATGGAGTTAAGTACGAATTGACCTGTACACTCTGATACCGCCGCTTTTTTCTATGTCCTTTACATTGGAGAAGCGTTCTTCCATAATTTTTTTCAATGTTGAGCCGCCTTTGTTATGGTAAGCTACCAGCCAGAGAGCTCCGTTTGGGTTCAGATGGACATAAGCCTGATCGATCAGATTGGTCAGAAGTTTTTTACCTGCCGCCAGAGGAGGGTTTGTCACTATATCATCGAATTGAATGCTATCAAACGCAGAAAAAAGATCACTTTTAACCACCTTGACATCAAGATGGTTTTTTGATGCATTCAACGCTGAATAATCAACGGCTCTTTCATTTATATCTGCAAGACATACAATCAGATTATGGTAAAGTGCTTTGATGAACAGGCCTATCGCTCCGTAGCCGCAGCCTAGATCAAGAACTGTTTTCCCCGTAGGTTTATAGGTCTTAATGAGCAATTCTGATACTTTGTCGACCTTATTCTCATGGGAGAAAACGCCGCTGACTGAAGTGAGGGACAGTTCTATACCTTTAATGCCTTGAATAAAGGTCTTCTCTTTGATATCAGAAGTAGGCTGCTCAGTGTAATAATGCTCACTCATTTCTATTAGCCTTTCATAAAAAGTAAATAATACTGAAGCTGTTACCAATATATTTTACCAGATAAGCGCAATATATCTCAATGTTATATAAATTTTTCGGTGGTTGTCGGGAATTTAAAATTTTTGTATACTGTTATAATATTATACCATGACAAATCATGATATAATAACTTCAGCAAGTGAGGTAATTATATAAAATATTAGGAATTCAGATAGGAAATGAGTTAACCAATGTCGATAGTAATTGAAAACCTTTCATGTATATTTATGCAGGGAACGCCTTTTGAAAAAAAGGCGCTGGAGAATATAAGCCTGAAAATTGAGGATGGTGAATTTACAGGAATCATCGGTCATACCGGTTCCGGCAAGTCCACCCTTATTCAGCATTTCAACGGGCTCATCAAGCCGACATCAGGCAGGGTTCTGATTAATGGTCTTGATACTACAGGTAAAGAGCTCAAGGAATTGAGGCGTGTTGTTGGTATTGTTTTTCAATATCCGGAGCATCAGCTTTTTGAAGAGACTGTCTATAAGGATATCGCCTTTGGACTTTATAAGCAGAATATTAAGGAGAATGAAGTGCGAAGTGAAATCCTGGAGGTAGTCGAAGCAGTAGGACTTAAGGAGGATATTCTTGATAAATCTCCTTTTGAGCTGTCAGGAGGACAGAAACGCAGAGTCGCTATTGCCGGTGTGCTTGCTATGAAACCACAAATTCTGATTCTTGATGAACCGACTGCCGGATTGGATCCAAGGGGTCGCGACGAGATATTCGGCTTTATAACCAGGATTCATGAAACAATGGGGATCACAGTCATCCTTGTTTCACATAGCATGGAGGATGTTGCAAAATTGGTTGACCGTGTTATTGTCATGAATAAAGGAAAAATTGAGATAGATGGTTTGGTAAGTGAGGTGTTTTCAGACATTCAAAGACTTGAAGGCATAGGCTTATCAGCCCCCCAGGTTGCATACCTTATGAAGGAGCTTAACAAAGTTTGCCCTGATATCAGCGATAAGGTCTATACAGTAGCTGCTGCTAAAACAGAACTGCTAAGACATCTGAGGGCAAGGGGGGTAAACCCATGATAAACACTAATATTTCTATTGGACAATATATTCCTGGTAATTCAATAATACACAGAGCAGATCCGAGGACCAAGATCATACTGTCGGTCGTATTTATGGCTGTCATTTTCCTGGTGAGTTCATTCTGGACTTTTGTCGGGATAACATTGTTTACAATACTTGCGGTATTTATTTCAGGAGTTCCTTTGAAATATACACTCAAGGGCCTGAAACCGCTGTTGTTCATCATTATCTTTTCAGCAGTACTGAATATGTTTGCAACAAAAGGTACACCGGTTGCAGATTTTGTACCCCTGAAATATATAACAGTAGAAGGGCTTATACTTTCTCTGAAACTGACCGTGCGTCTTGCTTTGATTATCATTAGCGGATCGCTGCTGACATTCACCACAACGCCGATTCTATTGACGGATGGTATAGAGAAGCTGTTATCTCCACTAAAGGTAATCGGTATTCCGGCACATGAATTGGCAATGATGATGTCGATCGCACTGAGGTTTATTCCAACATTGCTTGAGGAAACAGATAAGATCATGAAAGCACAGGCGGCAAGAGGTGCTGATTTTGATACGGGCAATCTTGTTCAGCGGGCTAAGAGCTTTGTGCCTGTATTGGTGCCTTTGTTTATCAGTGCATTCCGGCGGGCAGATGAACTTGCAACTGCTATGGAGTCCAGATGCTACAGGGGCGGCAAAGGTAGAACCAGGCTGCGCCAGATTAAGTTTACTGCCAGCGATTTGAAGATTGCTGGAACTGCAATAGTTTTTTTTGCTTTTCTTCTGATCAATGATTATACAGGCATTTTATAGCGCCGCGCTATTAATATTGTAAAAGGGGAGACGGATAATGTTGAAGGTTAAGAAAAAAGTCGATATGTTTATGGAAAAATATGGGATGAATGCGGCCGATGTGGATCTGGAGAAAAACTGCAAAATTTTTATTAATGAGATGGAGCAGGGCCTCAAAGGTAACGGCTCGCTGCTAATGATACCAACATATATCGGTATGGATAGAGAACTTCCGCTCATGGAACCGGTGATTGCAATTGATGCAGGCGGTACGAACTTCAGAGTGGCTGTGATACATTTTGATGAAAATAAAAAGCTTGTTACTGAAGACTTCAAGCTATACCCGATGCCGGGATCCAAGGGTGAGATATCAAAGGAAGAATTCTTTGAGACCATGGCGGACTATATCCAGCCGGTACTGCACCGCAGCGATAAAATCAGCTTCTGCTTCTCGTACCCTGTTGAGGTCATGCCGGATCGTGACGGCAGGCTGATCAAATTTAGCAAAGAGATTAAAGTTAAGGGCGCAGAGGGTGAACTGCTTGGCAAAAATCTGCTGGATGTCTTCAAAAAGCGTGGATTCAGCAAAGAGAAGGAAATTATTGTTCTCAATGATACAGTTGCCACATTACTCGCAGGTAAAGCTGCATCGCCTGACAGGGAATTTGACGGCTACATAGGATTTATTCTCGGAACCGGTACAAACATATGCTACACCGAAGAATGCGGTAATATATCCAAGGTGCCTGAACTGGCTGGAAGGGGCGGTTCCATGTTGATCAATATGGAGTCTGGAGCTTACAACAAGGTCCCAAGAGGAAAGATCGATATTGAGTTTGATAAGACGACAGTGAATCCCGGTGATTTCGCCTTTGAAAAAACGATTTCCGGAGCATATCAGGGGGGGATGATCCTGACTGTGATCCGAAATGCGGCAGAGGATGGGATATTTTCGGCTGAATTTGCTGCTGAGTTGAAGAATATCAATGAATTGGCTGCAAAAGAGATTGATGATTTCCTGTACTACCCCTATGGCACAAATGCCCTGGCGGGATGCTGCTCAAAATCGGGTGATAATGAAGATAGGATTTCTTTATTTTATCTGATTGATAACATATTTGAGAGAATAGCCAAATTTGCTGTCTTCAGCCTGACTGCTGTTATGGAAAAGGCCGGAAACGGGCATAATCCGTGCAAGCCTGCCTGTATTACCGCAGATGGTTCTACCTTCTATAAATCAAAGCTTTTCAGAAGCAAACTTGAACATTATGTTAAGGTTTATACTAACGATATTAAAGGCATTTACTGTGAGTTTGTGAAGGTGGATAATGGAACGCTTATAGGCACTGCCATAGCTGGCCTGTTAAATTAGAGATTATGAGAAATATTAAGCTGACAATAGAATTTGACGGCACTGCCTATCACGGCTGGCAGAGCCAGACTAATGCAATCACCGTACAGGATGCTGTTACGGCTGCGGTCAACGACCTTACAGCAGAGGGCTGCATTCTTGCCGGATCAAGCAGGACAGATGCCGGTGTGCATGCTCAGGGCTTTGTATGTAATTTTCACACGCTATCATCGATTCCTGCAGATAAATATGCTTTTGCCCTCAACACACGCTTGCCTGATGATATTGTAATTAAGAGATCAGAGGAGGTCGCCGACGATTTTCATTCCCGATTTAGTGCGAAAGGCAAAACCTATAGATATCTGATTCACAATTCAATGTTCCCATCCGCCCTTCTTCGGAATCGAGCTTATCATGTCTACTACCCGCTTAATATTGATGCAATGCGAAAAGCTGCCGGATTTTTTATAGGTATACACGATTTCTATGCTTTCAGTGCGGCCGGGGGAAGTGCTAAAACAACGGTCAGAACCATATCTGGCGCAACAGTCGCAAGTAAGGGTGATGATTTGATCGAACTGCGCATCACAGGGGATGGCTTCCTTTACAATATGGTTCGCATCATTGCGGGAACACTTATTGAGGTCGGGTTTGGGAAGCTGAAAAGTGATGATATACCTGAACTGATTGCAGGTCTGGACAGGAGAAAAACGGGTAGAACGGCTCCGGCACATGGATTGTATCTGGTCGAGGTGTATTACTGAAAAGTGATATGGCGAGCGACTATGGAAGAGATACAGGCATAATAGTGCAATAATTCGGAGATAATGAGAGATAAATTAAAATTATCGTATTTTGCACTTGACAGGATCATATAACCTGTATTATTATAGTTAGGTGCCTAAAAGACCGGCAGATTTTAAGCTGTGCTTATGGCCGGTTGAAATATATTTGTTAAGTAGTTGAGGAGGAAAGGAAATACATGAAGACTTTCATGGCAAAAGCCGAAGAAGTAAAAAGAAAATGGTATGTAGTGGATGCTGAAGGAAAGCCGCTAGGAAGGCTTGCAAGCGAGGTTGCCACCGTATTGAGAGGGAAGAACAAACCCACATATACACCTCATGTCGATACAGGGGACTTTGTAATCATTATCAATGCTGAAAAGGTTGTTCTGACAGGAAACAAGCTGGAGACTAAAATGTACAGGCACCACACAGGTTGGCCGGGTGGTTTGAAAGAAATGAACTATAAGACACTTATGGCAAAATCACCTGAAAAGGTTATCGAACTTGCCGTTAAGGGAATGCTCCCCCACAACAGTCTGGGACGTGCAATGTTCAGGAAACTCAATGTTTATAAGGGCGCTGAACATGAGCATCAGGCTCAGAAACCTGAAATTTTAGAAATTAACGTATAATGCGGAGGGAGGAGAAGAATAATGGCAAAGTTACAGTATTATGGAACCGGTAGAAGAAAAAAATCAATTGCAAGAGTCAGGCTTGTTCCCGGAGAAGGAACAATAAAGATAAATGACAGAACCATAGATGATTATTTTGGTCTGGAGACCATGAAAGTTATAATAAAACAGCCATTGGTACTTACAGATACATTATCAAAGTTTGATGTACTGTGTAAGGTCGTAGGCGGTGGCTTATCCGGTCAGGCAGGCGCAATCAGACATGGTATCTCAAGGGCATTGCTCAAGGCTGACGAAGAATTCAGGCCTGTATTGAAAAAGGCCGGTTTCCTGACAAGAGACCCGAGAATGAAGGAAAGAAAGAAATACGGTCTCAAAAAGGCAAGAAGGGCACCACAGTTTTCAAAGAGATAATAGTTTCACACATACGAAATCCCCTAATACTACATGTATGGGGGATTTTCATATCCAAGAGAATTTAAAAAAGTATAGAAGGCCGGGAATGCATTAACACCCCGGCTTTTTTATGCATAATTTACATGAGAGGAGTGGAGAGGGGGAAGCGAGATAAATGAATATTAGAACGCTATTTCTGACGAATAACAAATGCTATATAT
Source organism: Bacillota bacterium (assembly GCA_023409615.1). Lineage (GTDB taxonomy): Bacteria > Bacillota > Clostridia > Acetivibrionales > DTU013 > JAEYRF01. Next base: position 14,261 of record JAEYRF010000252.1, read on the forward strand.
CCGGAAAAAGACATAAGGTAAAAGGCATTATGGTTCACAGTACCGGCGCTAATAATCCATGGCTTAAAAGGTACGTCGGCCCTGATGACGGGCTGCTTGGACACAACTCAAAAAACAATCATTGGAATCAACTGACGCCAGGTGGTAATAGTGTCTGTGCCCATGCGTTCATTGGTAAGTTAAATGATGGCAGTATTGCAACATACCAGACATTACCATGGGACATGGTTGGATGGCATTCGGGAAAAGGAAAGTTGGGAACTGCTAAAAGTGCTAACAACGATGGGTATATAGGCTTCGAAATATGCGAGGATAAACTGACAGACCCGCTTTATTTCAACAAAGTATACCGTGAGGCCGTGGAGCTATGTGCCCACCTTTGCAACAAATATAATATCAAGCCTGAAAAGCCGCTTCTGATTTGCCACAGTGAAGGCAATCAATTAGGTATCGCGAGCAATCACTCTGATGTAATGCACTGGTTCCCACGTCACGGAAAGAGTATGGATACATTCAGAGCAGATGTAAAAAACGAAATGACTATGTCCGGTGACAGCGAACTTCTACAAGCTGTCACATATATCAGCGAAATGATACCAGGAGGGCTTGATATAAAGATGTGGTCCGGAGATAACAAGGAATGGAAATCAAAATATGTTGATACTTTGATTTTGAAAATTGCGAAAGCATGGAAAGGGAAAGGTGAAACATTGTAGCGATTTTGGCGAAAAATTGGTTTGTACTGTCTGGTGGTGTGCTGTTTCTGTGGAAAAACCCTGTTGTTTGATATATAATACAAAATACAGACAATTGATCCGTATTAGGGGGTAAGTATGTTACTTATTAAAAACGCAAAAATTCTGACGATGGCCGGAGTGGAATATCAGAACGGATACATTGCGGCAGATGAGGGAAAAATTATAGCATTGGGTGATGATAAAGAGGCACTTGCACAGCTTGAACAGAGGATTGGCGCCGAAGCGGCTGACGCCAGAGCGACCGGCACTGAATCGACCAGCGCAGAGGTGATTGATGCAAAGGGCAGCTATGTGCTGCCTGGCTTCGTGGATGCTCACTGCCATATTGGCATGTGGGAGGATTCGGTTGGGTTTGAAGGGGACGACGGTAATGAGATGACGGACCCTGTGACGCCGCACTTGAGAGCGATTGACGCTATTTATCATGCGGACCGATCTTTTGTAGAGGCATATGAAAACGGTGTGACAACGGTGGTTACCGGACCGGGTAGTGCAAATGTTATCGGCGGGCAGTTTGCGGCATTGAAAACCTATGGCCGCAGCGTGGAGGAAATGCTGATAAGGGAACCGGTTGCCATGAAAGTTGCCTTTGGCGAAAATCCAAAGACAGTTTACCACGAGAAAAGGCAGTCTCCAATGACAAGAATGGCAACGGCTGCAATCCTGAGAGAAAGCCTGATGAAGGCCAGGGAATACAAACAGATTCAGGAGGATTATGAGCGGGACAGTGAGAATTTTGACAAGCCCGATTATGATATGAAAATGGAAGCACTTGTGAAGGTCCTGAAAAAGGAGATCCCGATCAAGGCTCATGCTCACAGAGCAGATGACATATTGACAGCATTGCGTATTGCGAAAGAATTCGGACTGCGTATTACTATAGAACATTGTACTGAAGGGCATTTGATTACTGATATATTATTGGAAGAACAGGCTGCAGTGATTACCGGGCCGTTCCTGACAGACCGTTCCAAGATTGAACTGAAAAATCAAAGCCCCAAGGCGCCGGGTATTATTTCAAGGGCAGGCATCAAAACAGCCATAATGACCGACCATCCGTGTACACCGGTCCAGTATCTGCCCCTTTGTGCTGCAGTTGCAGTAAAGGAAGGAATGGATGAGTCTGAAGCATTAAAGGCGATTACCATCAATGCCGCAGAAATTACCGGCATCGCAGACAGGGTCGGAAGCCTGGAGATTGGCAAGGATGCAGATGTCATCATATTGGACGGACCGCCGTTGGAACTCAAAACCAAGGTAGTATATACAATAATTAATGGTCAGGTGGTAAAAAAGGTATGTTGACATTCCATGCAGGTTCAGTCGAGGAGACTGTTGAGCTGGCACTGAACCTGGGCATGATTCTTCAAAGAGGTGATACTATATGCCTCATGGGGGATCTCGGGACAGGAAAAACTGCATTTACCGGCGGTATTGCCAAAGCTCTTGATATAGCCGGATATATCACAAGCCCAACATTCACTATAGTTAATGAATATGAGGGAAAGCTGCCTCTCTACCATTTTGATGTATACCGTATCAGTGATCCGGATGAAATGTATGAAACCGGGTATGAGGAATACATTAAAGGTGATGGGATTACAGTGATCGAGTGGGCGGATCTGATAGAGGACGTTCTGCCTCGTGAACGGGTTGACGTGACCATCCGTAAAGATGACGAGGACAACCCCGACAGCAGAACTATCACGATGAAGTTTATTGGTGAAAGAACTGCCGAATACGAAAGGAGATTGTCTCATGAGAGCATTGGCAATTGATACATCCACTACCATGGCCGGGATCGCAGTATTGGATGAAAGTGGCCTGCAGGCTGAATATCTGCTCAGAGACATGAAGACACATTCCCAGAAGCTTGTACCGATGCTGGAGGAAGTGTTGAAAAGTCTGCAGTTGAGTCCTGCCGATATTGATGTTTATGCCGCTGTAACAGGGCCTGGCTCATTTACCGGTCTTAGGATCGGCGTAACTACTATTAAATCAATTGCTTATGCCATGAACAAACCAACAGTCGGCATACCTTCTTTGGATGCACTGGCAAATGCAACTGCAGCGCCGGAAGGAACCATAATTTGTCCTATAATGGATGCCAGAAACAATCAAGTATATACTGCGTTATACAAAAACCGTAACGGGCTTATGACAAATCTCTCAGGCTATATGGGAGTACACGTTTCAGAGCTTGTTAGGCAGATAGATGAGAAATATGGTGATGTACGTATCCTGTTTACCGGTGATGGTGTAATATTACACAGAGATTTTCTGAAAATAGAACTGAATGACCGGTGCACCTTTGTGCCTGATTTTATGCTTCAACAGATGGCGGCATCCGCAGCACAACTGGCTCTCTTGAAGGCATTGCGCGGTGAAACTGTCAGCTGTATGGAACTTATGCCCTATTATCTGCGGCCATCACAGGCAGAAAGAGAATATGCCAGGAAGCATGGAGACGATATAGCTGGTGACGATTCATGTGAGCAATGTAATGGAGGCATTAAAAACAGGATATGAACAACTTGAAAATAGTAAGAGCTTCCGCCGATCACATTGATGATCTTGTTGCAGTAGAAAACACCAGTTTTAAAATACCGTGGTCCAGGCAGTCTTTGATTGATGAAATCGTGAATAACAGTACAGCAGTTTACTTCTGTGCTTTGTCCGATAACATGGCTATTGGTTATGGCGGGATGTGGCAGGTTCTTGATGAAGGGCATATCACAAATATCGCAGTCCATCCGCAATTTAGACAGAATGGCGTCGGAAGTATGCTGATGGAGGAATTACTAAAGGAGGCTCAAACACGCGGCATTACGTCGCTGACACTTGAAGTCAGAAAAAGTAATGAAAGTGCAAAGTCCCTTTATCGCAAATACGGTTTTGAAGAAGGCGGTGCAAGAAAAGCTTACTATGCCGATAACCAAGAGGATGCCATAATCATGTGGAAATATCTTTAGAGTGGCATGTCGCAATTAATCAGGAAGGTTTTTACTCAAACTATTCGCTAACTTCAAGCTGATCACCCACATGAGTGTCTGTGGCGGCCACAGTACCGTAAGGCAGTTCAAGTACACTCTTTGCCTTCGAGATAATTTTTGATACTCTCCATGGTCGGATACCTTCTATGATGTATACGACCTTGTTGTTTGAATCTATAAAAACAGCATCTATTGGAAACCTCATAAAAAACATATGGATAGAATTGCATGGAGTAATCATCAGACCGTGACCTTCAGGCAGAGCCTTTTTAAACTGCAGTCCTTTAAACCTTGTGAAAAAGGTGATTGCATAACTGCAATTGTTTGCGAGAATAGAATTGCGGGTAACATTTCTTATCAATGCAAATATACCTCCGGAAGCAGAACCCTCCCAATACATTATATCATGAATCCGAATAGATACATGATATAATTAGCCATGTGCGTTTTGGTGAAACTAAAAAATTCGCACGGGCTGGTCGATGACTTCGTCATCTGCTCGCCTATGCATCCTAGCGGGCTAATTCCGCCGGAGGCATATAATATCCTCATGGTTGAGGATATTATATCACTAAAAAATTCTTCATTCTATAAGACACACAGACTACTTTGTCGTATAATCATATATAGGCAAGGTGGTGAGAATCGATTGGAGCTGACCGACTATGAACTGATCCAGAAATGTCTGGCAGGGCAGCAGGAATATTTTGAAGAACTTGTGACCAGATACAAAAGATTGATATTCAGTGTTGTTTATAATATGATAAATGATAAAGAGGAGGTCAATGATATCTCCCAGGAGGTTTTTCTCAGGATATACAAGGCTTTGGACCGATACAATCCTGAGTACAAATTTTCCACCTGGTCGGTAAGAATTGCGACAAACCTCTGCCTTGATATCCATCGCAAGAAAAAAGTCGATTCTACGCCAATCGAGGAAATTGAGGATTTTTCAGACGGCATAGACACACCGGAATCAAGTTACATTCAGAAGGAGAAGTCAGAGAGGATTCGCAGGGCAATCCAATCGCTGCCTGAAAAATACAGAACACCGATAATATTGTTTCATCAGAACGGTTTGTCTTATGAGGAAATGACGAAGGTCTTGGGAGAGCCAATGACAATTATAAAAAATAGATTATACCGTGCAAGATTATTACTAAGAGAGGCACTGATGCCTGATAGGAAGGAGGAGGCACTATGAACTGTGAAACATCGAAAGATTATATAATGAAGTACTTTGACGGTGAGTTAAGCGAAGCTGACGAGGAGCAGTTCAGGAAGCATTTGCGAAACTGTGGTGAATGCAGCGACGAATTCAGCTACATGGAAGCCATCTTCACAACACTGAGCATAAATTCGGAGATTGAGCCTCCGGCGAACTTCGAAGCATCGGTCATGGATAAGGTCACAGTATTCGAGAAGGAGCGCAGGGAAAAAAATGCAAAGCAGATTGTATGGCTTTACAACGGAGCTTCTTTGCTTTCCATTATATTATTACTGGTTTTCGTAGCGGATTTGAAACAGGTCAATGTGCTTAGCGCATTCGAACAGATTGGTGAGTATTTCAACTCCTTCTCCAGCGCAGCTTCTGCTGTACTTGGCGTGGTGCGGGATCTCTTCGGGCTCATTGGCAATGCAATTATGGTTGTACTAGATGTGGCATTCTCAATTATCAGATTATACTACTATGTCTTCCTGATATTGATCATTATGCTGTTTGGGATACAAAAGCTACTCAACTATGTCGGCACGTATAGCAGGGAGGAAGCTGAATGAAAAAAGCAGTTATACTGATTATTATCATTGCGGTTCTCGTACTTTCTGCGGTCCCGGCACTTGGAAAGGGAATTTCCGTTTCGTCCAATGGCGGTGACGATATCAGGATTCTGGAAGACTCAAACATCAATAGCCCCTTAAATGGCAACGCAATCGTTGTCATTGGTGATATATCAGTTAACAGCAGGGTCAGTGGACATGTTATTGCAGTTTTCGGAGAAGTAACCGTAAATTCGGAGGTATTCGGGCAGGTTATTACGATATTTGGAGATACAAGATTGAATGATAGCGCAGTAGTTATGGGTGATGTCATTACGATCGGTTCCCTGCATAAATCAGCCGGTGCATCAATACTCGGGCAGGAGGTCAGGATATTAGGTGAATCCATGAATCTGGATATCGGTGCTATTGCATACCTCCAATTGATCGTCATGATATTATTTATGCTGGCGACACTGGTGGTCGGCATGCTGGCTATGCTGATTTCCAGGACTGCATACAACAAAATTTCCGGCAACCTCGATAAGAACATCGGAAGAAAAATAATTCTTGGCATACTGTCCTTTTTCGGTGCAAGTGCACTGCTTCTGCTTCTTCTGGTTACATTGATTGCACCGGTGCTTTATATTGTAATTCTGATCATGTCAACAGTTACAGCAAGTATGTTCTTTGGAAGGCTCATCCTTAAATCATTCAGCCAGAAAAACAGTATATATGCAGAGTTCATTACCGGATTGATTTCAATTACATTAGTTAAACTGCTTATTGTCTTTCTGGTACCGAAGGAGAGCATTCTCGTGGGGCTTGTATTGGTAGGAGTACTTGATCTGATTATTAACTCCGTTGGATTGGGCATTCATGTAGAACAGCATTACATAAAGGTAAATGAAGGTAATCAGGATAAAAAGGAAAAGACAGCATAGAAGCTGTCTTTTCTAAAGCTTTACTGCTTTTGTCGCAATTGATGAATATATAAAATTATCCAGCGCCGTTCCGCCGATATCTTCATAAAATCCAACAATGGCAAAACCTGCATCTATTTGTCCTTTAATCTGGTCAGTTAATGTATGGCCAAAGATAAAGCCATCTTCCTTGCATATTGATGCAACAGCCCCATCATCCAAATGCTCCAAATCCGAGTATGGGATCTTATGCTTTACAATGAAATTCCCTTTCTCTAACTCGCCAAGATCAAAAATATTTTCAATGGGATTTCCAAAACCGGCAATTAGAATCCCATTCTTTTTCAATACCCTTGAGCATTCCTTCCAAACAGGCAAAACAGTATCAACATAGCCATTAGACCAAGGATGAATAATGAAATCGAAGTAGTTATTATCGAATACTGATAAATCCTTCATATCACCTTGAACAGTTTTTATAGTTAATCCATCTCTTTTGGCGACAAACTCGTCTTTTTCCAATTGCTTTTTGCTATTGTCAAATACAGTTACTTCGGCGCCCAATGCCGCCATGATTGGCCCTTGCTGGCCACCACCACTTGCTAAGCACAGTACTTTCTTTGATTGTATTTCATCAGGAAACCAATCAAGTGGAACAGCTTTGCTTGGAGTAATAACAATACTCCAACTGCCATTTTTTGCAGATTGAATTGTTTCGCTTGTAACCGGTATGGACCAAGTGTCATTACTTTCTGCCCGGTTGTCCCATATTTTACTGTTTTCCTTTACATAGTCCATGATATGATCCCCTGTCAGTTATGTTTCATGTTTTTTATTCACTTCCTTAACCTTTCTATCATAAGATTGGATTGCTTGTCAATGCTGAAGCCGCAGTAAGATCGCTTCTAAACACCGGCTTTTTTTGTATCTGGTCAATGTAAATGCTATCTGCTATAATAAAATAGTGTTGTTTTTCGTATTAGAAATAGAGAATAATCTGATGACATACAGTAACAAACGGAGGTTTACAATGATCGTTAAGGAAATTGTGATAAGAAACCCTGGCGGACTTCAATCCAAGTCGGCGGCAATATTTATACAGAAGGCATCAGGCTACAAGTCCAGTATATGGATCGCAAAGAATGAGAGGAAGGCCAACGCAAAAAGTCTGCTTGGAGTACTGTCTCTGAGTATTGGAAATGGTAATGCAGTGCAGCTTTCCGTAGAAGGAGACGATGAAGCGGAAGCGGTTGAAGAGTTGGAGAAATATCTCCTTTTAGATACGGGTGAGAGTTACTAGAGAATGTTTGATTTTCAGGAAGAACTAAAAAAACTGCCCGATAAACCGGGCGTTTATCTTATGAAGGACGAAAATGGTGTTGTTATTTACGTTGGTAAAGCTAGGGTGCTTAAAAACAGGGTAAGACAGTACTTCCAGCTTTCTGCCTCACATACTCCCAAGGTTGCCGCTATGGTGGCTAAGATCAGTGAATTCGAGTACATTGTCACAGACACTGAGCTTGAGTCACTTATTCTTGAATGCAACCTGATAAAAGAGCTAAAGCCAAGGTTCAACATCTTACTCAAGGACGACAAAAACTACCCCTATATAAAAATTACAATGAATGAGGATTATCCCCGTATACTTATGACAAGACGGGTAGACAAGGACGGTGCGAGATACTTCGGCCCTTATTCTAATGTGTTTTCAGTGCGCGAAACCATGAACCTTATCAAAAAGATATTTCCCATAAAGACTTGTAAACGCATATTGCCGAGAGATATCGGCAAAGATAGGCCTTGCTTGAATTTTCACATCAATCAATGTCTCGGCCCCTGTAAAGGGAATGTGGACAAGGATAAATATCATGCAGTTATGCAGGATGTATGCTCTTTTCTGGATGGCAAGCAGGATGTGATTATTGAAAAGCTGGAAAAGCAGATGCAGGAAGCTGCAGAGGGTCTCGACTTTGAGAAGGCCGCCGTGTTCAGAAACAAGCTGTTTAGCCTTCGACACATTAATGAGGAACAGAAGGTATTATCTCTGGCAGGAACTGACCGGGATATCATAGGATTTGCGGCAAGCCCGACGGACACATGTGTGCAGGTGTTTTTTATAAGGGGTGGAAAGTTGCTTGGCCGCGAATTCTTTATTATAGAAGGTACGGGAGAAGGGGAACTTAATGAATTGGCATCTTCGTTCGTAAAGCAATTTTACAGTACAGATGCTATGATTCCGTCTGAAATTATTATTGCGTCAGAGCCTGATGACATACAGGTAATTGAGGAGTGGCTTAGTTCAAAGCGTGGCGCAAGAGTCTATGTGAGGGTCCCTAAAAGAGGCGAAAAGATGCACATGGTCGAAATGGTTGTGGAGAATGCCCGGATTGAGCTTAACCGCTTTAATGAAAAGATATCTGGTGGAGGTCCTGTGCAGGAAGGACTCAGAGGTGTAGCGGAATATCTTGGAATGCAGCATGCCCCGGAAAGACTGGAGGCATACGACATATCAAATACAGGGACTTCAGAGATCGTCGCATCCATGGTGGTATTTGAAAACGGACTGCCTGCGAAGAAGGAATACCGGCGATTTAAAATTCGTTCAACTGACATACAAAATGATTATGCCAGTATGCAGGAGGTTCTTTATAGAAGGTTTAGACACGCACAGGAAGAAAAAGAAGCAGGTGAAAGAGCCGAAACAAAGTTCAGCAAGCTGCCCGACCTGATTATGCTCGACGGCGGTTTGGGGCATGTCAATGCGGTGAAGAAGGTGCTCTCAGAGTTGGGTGTCACCATCCCGGTTTGCGGTATGGTTAAGGATGATAAGCATCGTACAAGAGGCCTGGTTTTACCGGATAGAGAAATAGATCTGACAGATAATCTGACTGTGCTTCGATTTGTGACATCTATACAGGATGAAGCCCATCGTTTTGCGCTGGAGTACAATAAAAGGCTCAGGACCAAGAGGTACAGCAAATCGATACTCGATGATGTAGGCGGAATAGGTCCTAGACGAAAGAAGGCACTGATTAAACATTTTGGATCGGTAAGCCGCATAAGGCAGGCGGGCATTGATGATCTGCAGGCGGTTGAAGGTATTAGCAGAGCTGTTGCAGAGAGATTATACGAATTTTTTAGATAAGGCTCGGCTAAAAGATTATTTCCGCTTCTTTTAATGGATTTCTGCTTCGCAGAAATGCTACACTAATGAAACATTTCGCTTTAGCGAAATCTATTGGGGAATGGAGCGGACTGGTCGTATACTGCGTATGACTGGTCGCAAACTATGTTTGCTGCTCGCCCATGCAACCGGGTTAGTGTAGTTCCTCGTAAATGATTAGCGGAAGTTATTTTTTAACGATGCCTATGAAAGGAACCGAAAAATGGCAATTTATGCAATCTCCGATCTTCACCTTGCTTTGAGTATTGAAAAGCCAATGGACGTGTTTGGCGGAAGATGGGAGAATTATATGGATAGGCTGAAGGAGAACTGGTGCTCCTCTGTCGGAGAGGATGACACTGTTCTTGTGCCTGGAGATATTTCATGGGCGACCTATCTGGAGCAGGCATATGAGGATTTCAGCTTTATTGACGCTCTGCCGGGGAAGAAGATTCTTTCAAAGGGGAACCATGACTATTGGTGGACCACTAAGAGCAAGCTTGATCAATACGTCAGCCAAAATGGGCTTTCAACTATTACATTTATGCATAATAACAGCTATACAGTAGACGGAGCCTCAATCTGCGGCACCAGAGGCTGGAACATACCGGGAGAGGATGACTTCAGCGCGGAGGATGTAAAAATATATCAAAGAGAGCTGCAACGTTTGGAACTTTCACTAAAGAGCGTCAAACCTTCCGGGGGAGGCGTTATCATTGCAGCACTGCATTACCCTCCATTTACTTCAAAAGGCGTGTTCTCTGATGCTATGGATATCCTTCAAAAATATAATGTAGATATCTGCATATACGGCCATATTCATGGAGAAGCAGGCAAAAATGCAGTTGAGGGGTTGAGGAATGGAGTTGAATTCCGCTTTGTGGCAGCCGACCATCTTGGTTTCAAGCCTGTCAGACTAATTTAACTCTTAGATACAGTCAGAAATATTTTATATCACGGTTTGAACTACATATGATGGGTAATAATGAGGGATGAAAGAAATACTGTAAAATAATTTGTAACTGTTGGCTTTACAAAAATGAATATGTTATAATGTATACGATTTTGCTTTGCAAAATCATTTTTTAACCGTATTTTAATGTATAAGGAGAATAAAATAATATGCAAGTGAAAGTGGAAAATGTAGAAAAGAATGTAGTACAGCTCGAAATAGAGGTTGATTCAGAAAAGTTTGATCAGGGCCTAAACAAGGCTTTTGCGAAGAACGCGAGCAAATTTAATATACCTGGCTTCAGGAGAGGCAAAGCCCCCAGATCAATGGTGGAAAAATTCTATGGAGAACAGGTGCTTTACGAAGATGCGATTAACGCTATTTGCCCTGATGCATACGATCAGGCGATTGAAGAGAACGATCTTCACCCGGTTGACAGACCCGAAATTGACATAGTTCAAATCGGCAAAGGCCAGACCTTTATATTTACTGCCAAGGTTACTGTAAAGCCCGAGGTGGAGCTTGGACAGTACAAGGACATAGAGGTACAGAAGGCAAGTGCAGTTGTTACAGATGAAGATCTGGAGAAAGAAATTGAAAAGGTACTTGATAAGAATTCAAGGCTGATTAGCATAGATAACAGGCCTGTAGCTTCCGGTGATACTGCAGTCATCGACTTTGAAGGCTTTATCGACGGAGTAGCATTTGAAGGTGGAAAAGGTGAGGATTATAGCCTTGTGATTGGATCAGGATCATTTATACCTGGCTTTGAAGATCAGTTGATTGGTTCCGCTTTGGGAGAGGATAAGGAAGTTAACGTAACATTTCCTGAAGAATACGGAAGTGCTGAGCTAGCTGGGAAACCTGCTTTGTTCAAGGTCAAGATCAAGGAAATCAAGTTCAAAGAGCTGCCAACACTGGATGATGAATTTGCTAAGGATGTCAGCGAATTCGACACACTTGAGGAATACAAGGCTGATCTGAGAAAGAAACTGGTTGAGAATGCTGAGCATCATGCACAGCATGAGAACGAAGACAATGTAGTCGATAAGGTCGTTGAAAATGCTGTTGTTGAAATCCCTCCTGTTATGGTGGAAAAGCGTATTGACGATCTTGTATATGATTTTAATATGAGAATACAGTATCAGGGTATGGTGCTTGAAAAATATCTTGAAATCATGGGTATGGACATGGCATCTTTCAGGGAACAATTTAAAACGAGAGCCGAGCAGGAAGTAAAGAGTCAACTGGTTATTGAGAAAATCGGCATAGAGGAAGGTATAATACCGTCTGAAGAGGATACTGAAGCGGAAATAAAAAATATTGCAGAAAAATATAATCAGAGCGAAGAGGATTTCAGGCAACATTTGAAACCTGAAGATATAGAATATATCAGAAACACATTAGTTGCAAGAAAGACTGTTGACTTCCTTGTTGCAAACGCAAAGCTGATTTAAGAACTGTTTATATTGTATTTCTTGTGGGAATCAATAGGTAAGTATAAACAATTCTGTGTTTATGCCGTAATATTATATATAATTAGAAGGGGAGGAATATTATGAGTTTAGTACCGATAGTTGTTGAACAGTCCAATAGAGGAGAGCGCTCTTATGATATTTTCTCCATGCTGCTCAAAGAAAGGATCATTATGCTTAGCGATGAGGTCAATGATGTTACTGCAAGCCTCGTTGTAGCGCAGATGCTTTATCTTGATTCAATTGATCCAGACAAGGACATACAGCTGTATATAAACAGTCCTGGAGGTTCCGTTACCTCAGGGTTTGCCATATATGATACGATGCAACATGTGAAAGCTGATGTGCAGACGATTTGTGTGGGTATGGCGGCAAGCATGGGGGCTTTTTTGCTGGCAGCAGGAGCAAAGGGGAAGAGGTTTGCACTGCCTAACAGTGAGATTATGATCCATCAACCGTTGGGTGGAATGCAAGGCCAGACGACGGATATGAAGATCAGAACCGAATGGTACTTGAAAATCAAGAGTAGGCTGAATAAAATACTCAGCGAAAGAACAGGTCAACCTCTTGAGAAAATCGAAGCAGATACAGAGAGGGACTTCTTCATGTCGGCTGAGGATGCGAAAGCTTACGGCCTAATAGATGAGATTATGATCAGAAAGAAATAGACGGGGTGGAATAATGGCCAGATATGATGAGAAGAAGCAATTGAAGTGCTCCTTCTGCGGCAAAACCCAGGAACAGGTAAAAAGACTTGTTGCAGGCCCGGGTGTATATATCTGCGATGAGTGTATTGAGCTTTGCTCTGAAATCATCGAGGAAGAATTTGAAGAAACAAAGATTGATGCCGAACTCAATGATATCCCGAAACCGAAGGATATCAAAGCGATATTGGATCAGTATGTCATAGGACAGGATTCGGCAAAAAAATCGCTTGCAGTAGCGGTTTATAACCATTACAAAAGAATCGGAACGGACACAAAAACCAGTGATGTTGAGATACAAAAGAGCAATATCGTGATGCTTGGGCCTACCGGCTCAGGTAAGACGCTGCTTGCTCAGACTCTTGCAAGACTGCTTAATGTACCTTTTGCCATAGCAGATGCCACTTCACTGACAGAAGCAGGCTATGTGGGCGAGGATGTTGAGAACATACTGCTGAAGCTGATTCAGGCCGCTGACTATGATATTGAAAAGGCGGAAAAGGGAATCATCTACATTGATGAGATTGATAAAATCGCCAGGAAATCTGAAAATCCCTCCATCACAAGGGATGTTAGCGGCGAAGGCGTTCAGCAGGCACTGCTGAAGATACTGGAAGGAACGACAGCTTCCGTACCGCCTCAGGGAGGCAGGAAGCACCCTCATCAGGAATTTATACAGATCGATACTACCAACATCCTGTTCATCTGCGGAGGTGCTTTTGACGGGATTGAAAAGATTATTCAGAACAGGGCCGGAACCAGGGCGATCGGTTTTGGAGCTAAGGTGGAAAGTAAAAAAGAAAAGGATATCGGTGAAATATTATCGAGTATTCTCCCGCAGGATCTGCTCAAATACGGTCTGATACCGGAATTTGTCGGCAGACTCCCGGTAATTGTTACGCTTGGCTCACTTGACAGACAGGCATTGGTGCAAATATTGACCGAGCCAAGAAATGCACTGGTCAAGCAGTATCAGAAGCTGTTTGAAATAGATGATGCACTGCTGGAGTTTGAGCAGGATGCGCTTGAGGCAATCGCTGACAAGGCTCTGACACGGAACACCGGCGCAAGAGGCTTAAGAGCGATTATAGAGGAGACCATGCTGGATGTTATGTATGACATTCCTTCAGCAACGAATGTAGAAAAGTGCATCGTTACAAAGGAAACAGTCGAATCCGGCGCAGAGCCGAATCTGGTGATTAATGAGAACAGAAAGCCTCTTAAGAAGACTACCGGAAAGAAAGCAAGAGTTAAAAAAGAAAGCGCCTCATAAATCTGAGCATTTAAAATGTGAGGGTGTTCCCAACAGCGAAAGCTTTTGGGGATACCCTCTTTCATTTGTATTCACCCCTTCTGAATTCACTCTTTCCGCGGATAAATTTATCATAATCGTCAATACTACTTTTAGCGACATTTGAGGAGGAGATGGAATGCTTACCAATACCTTTCTGATTATACAGTTTTTCTTTTCAGTAATTATAGGAATATATTTTTTAAATCTGCTGAAATCACAACAGGGAAATAAAAGTGCAATAGAGAAAGAATCACGAAAGGAACTGGAAAAGCTCCGAAGGTTAAAGGAAATCAAGCTGACGGAACCGTTGTCAGAAAAGACAAGGCCGGCAAGCATAACAGATATAGTTGGGCAGGAGCAGGGACTGAAGGCACTAAGAGCAGCGCTGTGCGGACCTAATCCACAGCATGTAATAATTTACGGGCCTCCCGGCATCGGAAAAACAGCTGCTGCAAGAGTCATCCTGGAAGAGGCAAAACAAATGCATATCTCACCGTTTCGAAAGGAATCCAAATTCGTTGAGGTGGATGCGACCATTTTACGTTTTGATGAGCGCGGCATAGCCGACCCACTGATCGGATCCGTACATGATCCGATATATCAAGGCGCAGGTGCATATGGTGCAGCAGGTATCCCACAGCCTAAGCCGGGCGCGGTGACCAAGGCACACGGAGGAATCCTGTTTATTGATGAAATCGGTGAGCTTCATCCCATTCAGATGAATAAGCTGCTTAAGGTGTTGGAGGATCGGAAGGTAATTCTGGAAAGTGCCTACTATAGTTCAGAGGATTCAAGTATTCCTGCTCATATACATGAGATATTTCAAAGAGGGCTTCCCGCTGATTTCAGACTTGTGGGAGCTACTACAAGAGTTCCGGAAGATCTTCCACCGGCACTTCGTTCCAGATGCGTCGAAATCTTTTTCAGACCGCTCACTGCAATTGAGATTGCTGCTATAGCCCGGAATGCAGCATTGAAAGGCGGATTCAATTTAGAAGAAGGAACAGAGGAATTGATTGCGAAATATGCACAGAATGGAAGAGATGCTGTTAACATCATACAGATCGCAGGCGGGGTAGTACAGGTGGAGAACAGGAGCACCATAACCCACAGAGATGTGGAATGGGTTGTGGAATTCGGTCATTACAGCCCCAGAATTGATAAAAAGGTGTCTGTTGAGGAAAAGCAGGTCGGCTGTATGAACGGCCTGGCTGTTTTCGGTAATGCAACTGGTATTGTCATCGACATTGAGGTTTCAGCTATGAAGGCAGCTGCTGGTAAAGGAGTTATCAAGGTGACGGGAATTGTTGAGGAGGAGGAGATGGACGGAAGGGGGCATAAGCTTAAAAGAACGAGTTCTGCAAAGGCTTCGGTTGAAAATGTCCTCACTGTACTTAAACGATTCATGGACATTGATTCAAAGGAATATGATATCCATCTGAATTTCCCCGGCGGCATACCGATTGATGGGCCATCTGCAGGGATAGCAATAGCAGCGGCAGTCTATTCGGCAGTGATGAATATTCCTGTGCGCAATGACATTGCCATGACAGGAGAACTATCTATACGAGGCAGAGTCAAGCCAGTTGGCGGAGTTTCTGCAAAAGTAGAGGCTGCAAGGCTTGCCGGGATTAATAAGGTACTGGTGCCTAGAGAAAACTGGCAGGAGACATTTGACGGTATCGGCATAGAGGTAATACCGGTTGATGATATTGAACAAGTGATCGAGCACACCTTCAGGCCCGAAATCGCCAGACAGGAGGAAATTCTGGCGCAGACGCCTGTGGTTCCTATCTTGGCGGCATCACCTGCTGTCGAAAAAAGCTTCTGAAGATATCTTATTATGTACTCAGGATTATATGTGTGCTAAAATTAGGGGACAGTTCTCCTAAATAGGGGACGGTTCTCTTAAATAGGGGACGCTTTCAAATCTTACATATGTCTGGGTGGATACTATGAAAAAGCTTTTTTCAGTTGCAGCCGGGGTGATACTGGTTGCGGCTGTACTACTATATAGTAATATTGCGCAACCAGGTACCAATGAGCAGACGGTTGCGAATATTCCGATTGAACAGACGAATTCTAATATATCGACTGAACAATCTGATGAGGATATACCGGCTGTTAAGCCATCAGTAAGTCCAATTAGGGCGACAGATCAGGAGGGTATTGTTCCCGGAGGTACCATTAAGGTAGAAGTGGATCGCATCGTAGATGGGGACACCATTAGAGCGCTCTATCAAGGCGAACAATATAAAGTAAGGCTTCTTTGTATCGACACGCCGGAATCTGTAAAGGAAAATGTGCAAGAGCAGCCTTATGGGAAAAAGGCCACAGAACGTTTGAAAGAATTGATTGACGGGAAAAATGTTCAGATGGTTTTTGAAAAAGAGGTCAGGGACCGCTATGATAGGCTTCTAGCTTACGTATTGTTGGAAGATGGCGTTTGTGTTAATGCACTGATGGTATCTGAGGGGTACGCCAGAGTTAACACAGTCAAGCCCAACACTGTTCATAAAGATTACTTCATTGGACTCATGGAGGAAGCAATTGGGGAGAAAATTGGATTATGGTCGCTGCGACCTGAAGAAAGGCCATTTGTAAAAAACGACAAGGGTAATTATGTTCCTCGTATTTATGAAGATGAAGCAGCATAGAAATAGACAGATAATTTTGAGAGTGTAATGTACAGGGAGGGTGTCATATGAGTTTATTAGAGGCTATTATTTACGGTATCGTACAGGGATTGGGAGAGTTTCTGCCCATATCAAGCACAGCGCACATTGTATTGGCGCCGTGGTTGTTTGGCTGGGAGGATCCAGGACTGGCATTTGATATTGCACTTCATATGGGTACACTTGTTGCAGTGGTCATTTTTTTCTGGAGGGACTGGATCTCCTTGATCAAAGCTGGCCTGACCGATGCAAAATCAAGTGATGGGAAGCTTTTTTGGTGTATTGCACTGGCATGCATTCCCGGAGGAATATTTGGTTTATTATTTGAAGACTACATAGAAACATCATTCAGGAATCCTCTGCTAATTGGTGTCATGCTTATCATTATGGGTATTGTAATATATGTGGCCGACAGGTATTCCAAGGCAGAGGTCGTCTTAAAGGATATTGGCTTCAAACGAAGCTTGCTCATTGGCGTATCACAGGCGCTGGCGATGCTGCCCGGCGTATCCAGGTCAGGTATAACTATGGCCACAGGAAGGGCATTAACAGTCAATCGTGAGGATGCCGCCCGGTTTACATTTCTATTATCCACTCCGTTCATTTTCCTAAGTGGCATATACAAAGCCAAGGATATAGTAAATACGCCTATAGATGTACTGCCGTTTACTGTTGCAATCATTACCTCGGCCATTGTCGGAGCCCTTAGCATAAAGTTTATGCTTTCATACCTGAAACGGAAGGGATTTGGCATATTTGCAATCTACCGGTTCATACTGGGAGCTATTGTTATTGTTATTGCATTAGTTCGATGAGCGGGAGCCACGTCACGGTATAGGACTAAATACCCAGAAAACTAAGGAATATGGAACTATATAGAAAATTATACGCTTTTGTTATAATCTAGTTGAACATTAGCGTTTCTCCTTTTTTAGGGGCATGGAGTTTCGACTCCATGTTTTTTTTACCCTTCTTTACACGCACTGCCTTGTAAAACAGATATATTTGGGCTATCATACTATTGGGGCATTTTGCGATTTATAACGCAAGAACCTTTATTGGAAAGCGCAGGTGGTTTTATTGAATCAGAATGATAATAAAGATATTTTTATATTGGGTGTTGAGACAAGCTGCGATGAGACATCTGCGGCGATTGTAGTAAATGGCAGAAAAATCCTTTCGAACGTCATTTCAACACAGATTGATCTGCATAAAAAGTATGGCGGTGTTGTCCCGGAAATAGCATCACGCAAGCATGTAGAACTGGTACTGCCTGTTATCGAACAGGCGCTTGAGGAGGCTGGCGTTGGGCTTGATCAGCTGGATGCTATCGGTGTTACATATGGACCGGGTCTTGCAGGTGCCCTGCTAGTTGGGCTTTCTGCAGCGAAAGGGTTGGCCTTTTCTGCAGGGAAGCCGCTGATTGGCGTACATCATATTGGAGGACATATCGCTGCAAACTACCTCGAGAATGAAGATCTTAAACCTCCTTTTATATGTCTTGTGGCATCCGGTGGGCATAGCCACATTGTGAACGTGGTTGACTACAACCGTTTTGAAATCCTGGGGCAGACTCGTGATGACGCTGCCGGGGAGGCGTTTGACAAAATTGCCCGGGCATTGGGCCTGGGATATCCCGGAGGACCTCTGATCGATGCGGAAGCTGCAAAGGGTAACAGTGATGCAGTTAATTTTCCGCGAGTTTACTTTCATGACGGAAGCCTGGATTTCAGCTTTAGCGGGCTTAAAACTGCTGTGCTGAATTATTTGAACGGCATGGCTCAAAAGAATATGGATATTAATATTCCCGATGTTTGTGCCAGTTTTCAAAAGGCCGTAGTGGATGTACTGGTTCACAACACCATACAGGCTGCTACTCAAAGGAATGTGAAATACGTGGCGCTAGCGGGTGGAGTTGCAGCCAATTCGAAGTTGAGAAGCAGTATGAAGGCAGCAGCAGAACAGGCTGGAATGCGTATGTTCTATCCAAGGCCGGTACTATGCACAGACAATGCGGCAATGATAAGCTCAGCGGCGTATTATGAGTTTATAAGAGGGAATATATCTACATTGGATTTGAATGCTGTACCAAGTCTTAAGTTAAGCTGTTCAAACTGTGGATAACTCTAACTTTTCCACAACTTGTTATTTCGTTCTCAACTCCCAGAAACAAACATCCATTAATGGAAAAAATCTACATATGGCAAATCTTGTCGAAAGAAAATTCATGTGTCGAAACTGAAAATTGTACTTCTATATGTACACAAATCGCGCCATTCTACGCAAATCGGGCTCTCCGGCCAAATTGGATAAAAATGCAAATAATGTTGAAACACTACTTGTGTATTATGTGGAAAAAGCGCGGAAAGTGCGGATATTGTAGGATTATCTTGTGTGGATAAGAATGTG
Source organism: Bacillota bacterium (assembly GCA_023409615.1). GTDB lineage: Bacteria > Bacillota > Clostridia > Acetivibrionales > DTU013 > JAEYRF01. The sequence continues at coordinate 33,365 of JAEYRF010000252.1, forward strand.
GATAGTGTGGATTAAAGGTGTCGGAAATTGAGATTTCAGAGAAACGGACAACCGAAAAAACTACTCATTAATTGAATATTCCGAGTAATTCTGAAGCACTTTTTTCACATATCCGTTTGTTTCAACATAGGGGGGGATGCCTCCATACTTTGATACAGCACCGGGACCGGCGTTATAGGCTGCCAGGGCAAGATCTAAATTGCCGTCGAATGCGACAAGCTGATCTTTCAGATATCTTGTACCGCCGTCAATATTCTCACCTATATCAAATGGATCTTTTACTCCAAGTCCGTCGGCAGTACCAGGCATTAGCTGCATTAAGCCCTGAGCGCCTGCCCTGGATATGGCATAGGGATTGAAACTGGATTCCTGCTTAATAACTGCCCTTATCAAATTAGCATCTACATGATATTTCTGAGAACTTAGAGCAATGTATTTATCGATTTCGGCTGTCCATTGGCTTTTATCCGTGACAATACCCGATTTACTGGCTGCAAGGGCTAATAATGCCTTTTGGACGTTAGCGGATGTGGTATTATCAGTTACAGCTTTCAATTCACTTGGATAAGATATATCATCAGATTTAAGAGTATCAGTTTTAGTGGCGTCATTGAGAAACTTTTTGAAAGGCACACTTTCAGAAGTACCTCTTATTCTGACAGGTACTCTGCTTTGGATCTCGTTTAGTTTCTGCTGAAAAATGTCTGATACATTCGGGATCATATAAATCCTCCACTACTATGTACATTTTACAATAGTTCTTATTGTAAATAAAGAGCAATATAAAGAATCCAACACATAATATATCGGATAAAGGAAGGCTTATATAAAGAGGTTTATACTCTTGTAAGTTTATGTACTTGTGAGTCTATGCGCTTGTGAGTCTATGATCAATCGTAGATTGTGTGATTAATGGGCTGATTTAGGAAATGTTGCGTTCGGACTTTCGGCAAAATTTTGAGCAGGCAGTTTTTTGCTCACCATTGAATTGCCTAACCGTAAATAACTGACAATGTCCCATGGACTGATCCTGCTCCGCTTCGTATAACTGCTGTTGTATCAATTCCACATCCGGACCATTTGCGGGTTCATTTTGGGCGGAAATGAAGAACTCACACTCAATGCACTTCGGTTTATAATCAAAGGAAGACCAGGTATCTACCATCCTGATGTATTTTGCACAACGAAAATCCCTTGAAACTATACCATGAATCTTACATAGTATGTCTCTGTTTATATTGACCTTTATACCTCTGGCACAGTTGCTGCAGCTTCCGGGCTTCTTCATCCGTACCCCCTGCCAACATTAGATTTTTTGCCTGCCGATTTGGCGCGGGCAGTTGCAAATACATATTACCATAAGGAAGTAATGAATGGCAAATAATGGGAAATAGTGTTTTTGACGGGGAAATGCTATTGTTTAAAAACATTACATTTTGAGTTATAATGGTTGTAAACCGGATAATTAATTAGATTGGGGAAGGATACCAAATATGAAAAAGCCCATAGTATTGCGCAGAAGGTATATTCCAAATGAAATCGTTGATATTTCCGACGATGAACTCCTATTCAGGAGTGATGATTTATTAATCACCAGGTGGACTGCAATCAAACCACGGCCGGATTTTTATGGGGGTATTTCATTTGCGTTTCTGGACAGGGGCTACAAGCTTGGCAGGTTTTATGACATTAACGGACAGTTCCTTTATTGGTACTGCGACATCATTGAGGTAGTATATGATGCGTCATCCGACACCTATACAATGAATGATCTTCTGTTGGATATAAAGGTTTTCCCGGATGGAAGGGTAATACTGTTGGATGCAGAGGAGCTTGCCGAGGCTATTGAAGATAGGTTAATCACAAATGATCAGGTCTGCATGTCTTTGAGGACACTGGACGGTCTTTTGAAGATGATATATAGCGGCAATTTTCCACCTTCAGAATGCGAGGGATGGACTAAATGACCCTTTACGATCAAAAATATATAGATCTGCATACTCATACGACTTTATCAGATGGCAGCATGACACCGGAAGAACTGGTCAGACATGCTCTTGGCAAAGGTCTTGCGGCTGTGGCTGTAACAGACCATGATACTGTCAGCGGGGTCAGTCGGGCATTGGAGGAGGGCAAAAAGATCGGTATCGAGGTAATCGCCGGGGTAGAGATCAGCGTGGATTTTTCTACTGAAATGCATTTACTTGGATACTTTCCGAATGGCTATTCTGAATCAATCCTTAAAGTACTGGAAGATCTTCGTGTAAGAAGAGAGCAGCGTAATCCCAGGATTGTGAATAAGCTTAATGAGCTCGGATTTGATATCACCATGGAGGAGATTAGCGGCACTGCCGGAAGTGACAATGTAGGAAGACCACATATCGCTAGAGTTCTGCAAGAAAAGGGTTATGTGGATAGTATGAGTGAAGCTTTTGAAAAGTATCTGAACGTGGGCAGACCGGCGTACTTCAAAAAGGAAAAGCTGCTTCCGAAAGAGGGAATTGCTGAAATTATAACTGCAGGAGGGATTCCCGTGCTGGCGCACCCCATTTTCATCGGATTGACATACGACCGACTTGATCAGCTGGTGGGAGAACTGGCAGGCTATGGGTTGAAGGGCATAGAGGTATTCTATTCTTGGCATACAGAAGAGCAAACGTCAGAGCTGCTGAAGATAGCTGAAAAGCATGGACTGCTGGCCACAGGCGGCAGCGATTTCCATGGCAGCTTCAAGTCCGACATAGAGATCGGAATCGGTACAGGCACGCTGAAGGTGCCGTACTCTCTACTTGAAACACTAAAGCAAATGTAGATTTGCCTGCAGCAAATATGGCCCATGATGCGTCATGCGGCGGGCCGTTACTGTTCAGACACTGCTCCTTTGGATTATTGTACAATAGCAGAAACAAGAGCTTCATTTGCAAGAGCTATCTGTGCGGGGTGCAGGGGTGGAGGTGGTTTCTAGCTTGTGCAGCTCTGACGAGTAAATAAATCTGCGACGTTTTTCGAGATAATTATTACCAAAATTGTATAAATGTGATATAATGGAATGAGCGAAAGTCGCTAATATCAACAGTTTTGGGGGATTAAAGTGGAAA
>JAEYRF010000023.1 GCA_023409615.1 Bacillota bacterium
TGCCCTGGGTTGTTCAATAGAAAGGCCCTCCATGAGCCACCGAAATTCCTGTTGTGAAAGGTGCCTTACTTGCTCTGGGGTACGTGGCCATTTGTACCTTCCGTTTTCTAGTCGTTTATATAGAAGAACGAAACCATCCTCTTCCCATTGGAGAGCTTTCATACGATTGCAGCTTTTCCCGCAGAATAGAAAAAGACTTGAGGAAAAGGGATCCATATTAAATTTCTGCTTATGCATAATTTCATCAATTTGACCCGGGGGTGTACTTGAAATTGACCCAGGGATGTATTTGAATTTGACCCACCTGTGTATTTCAAATTGAGCCAACCATGTATTTCAATTTGACCCAGTCTCTCATAACAAGGGGTACCTACAAAATATCAAAAAATATCCAGCGGTGCAATATAGATTCTGGCACTTTAGAGAAAAAGTTTTTAAGTGCGGTTGACAATGAGTGGGGCCCGTATGATAGCCTGCAAGGCAGGCCAACCTTTCTTACCCCTTAGCCCTACTTCCTGGCAAAGCTTCGGGGGTAAGATGGGCTGGCCTCTCTGGCATGGAATCATATGGGGGAGGCTCATTGTCAACTGGATTCTTGAAAAGTTTTTCGACCCTACTCCATTATCTTATCGACTGGTTTTTGTATTTAAATCTTCGCATAGAGTCGTTGGCTGCCAAATCAATCATATGGGAGCCGTGTTATGAAAAGTATTTAATTATGAAAAGCTGATCTCACAAAATAGCCAATAAAAGCATCTTAAATGGTTTTACCTTTACATAAAAAATGTTACCCTAATCGTAAAATTTGCGAGGAGGTAACACATATGACCACAAAAGACCTTGAAATACTTATTCCAAAGTTTTTATCCCGTTTAGAGAAAGACGGTCACAGCAGGGAGGTGATAACAACCAATATATGGATTACTCAGCAATTCCAAAAGCATTGCACATTACGAAAAATCGAAATTATCACAATGAACATAATTGAAGAGTTCCTAAAGAGTCAATATGATATTGACCTTTACAAGCCAATTTGCGCCAGCCAGATTGCTATAAGGAGGCCCCTGTTAATTTTCTGGGAATATAGTTTGACCGGTACATATCAAAAAAGCCATTTATATGAAAAGACAGAGGTACCAAGAATATTTAATGAATTTTACTTACAGTACTGTTCATATATAAATTCACTTGCATTTAAGGTTTCCACAAAATCTGCAAAAGTACGTTTTGCAAAGCAATTTCTCGCCTTTCTTGATAAAAATGGCGTTACCAATGTTAAAGAACTTACAAAGGTACATGTTTATCATTACCTGGAATCTTATACTAATAGCACGTATACAACCAAGCAGACAATTGTATATGATACCAGAGGGATGCTTGACTGGATGTATGAACAAAAATATATTACATTCAGTGGGCATGAAACATTTCCAATGGTTCGGATATCACAAAAAAGATTTATCCCGTCGTGTTACACAGATGAAGAGATCAGACACATACTTGATAGCGTTGATGTTGAAACGACAATAGGAAAACACGATTATCTAATATTAAGTCTATTGATTTATTACGGAATGCGTATTAGTGACATCATTGCTTTGAAATTTGAAAATATTGATTGGAACGGTAACACCATTAAAATCATTCAGCAAAAGACCGGTAAACCTTTAATGCTTCCATTGATAGATGAGATAAAATTTCCGCTTATCGATTATCTGAAAAATGCACGTCATCCGGTTGATGATGATCATATACTGGTAACCTTATGTGCGCCATATACCTGTTATGCAAGGAATCAAAGCTTTCAAAGTATCGTAGTAAAATACATGGATAAAGCCGGCGTTGATTATTCCAATAAACATCACGGGACTCATGCTATCAGGCATAGCCTGGCTAGTGGATTGTTGAATGAAAATGTACCGATAAGCGCAATATCCGGAATACTTGGTCATGGTAGCATTGAAACGACAAATATATATCTGACGCTTGATGAAAAGGATTTTCAAAAAATGTCGTTGGAGGTGCCAGATGTACACAATTCCTGAATTCGATGGGCCATTTCGAGAGCTTATTCCGCAATTTATTAATTACAAGCGTTCTTTAGGGTATGATTATGGAAGAACTATTGTATATCGGCTTCTGGCAATGAATCGTTTTTTTCTGTCCAATGGGATCTGCAAGATAGAAATAACGGAAGATATTTTTATTCGATGGATAAATCTTAAAAATGATGAAACGGCGTCAAACCAACAAAAACGGTATGCGGTGATACATGGTCTCGCAAAATTTCTTATTCAAAACAAATATCCCAATATTTACGATATCCCTAATCCGGTGCATAAAAAAGATGATTTTGTTCCGTATATTTATCCCGATGATGAAATTTTAAAAATATTTAGGGCTGCTGATAATTTTTCAATAAATCATAAAGCATATGATCACAGCGTTATGCTGCCCGTTCTCCTACGTTTACTTTACAGCACAGGTATGCGGATATCTGAAGTATTGAATTTGAAATTGCGGGATGTGGATTTTGATAAAGGGAATTTATATATTTGGGATGGCAAGAATCATGTAGACAGAATGATTTCGATTTCTACAACAATGAAGCGTGTCCTTGCCAGCTATAGAGAAAAGATGATGTTCTTTTCTGAGGATAATTACCTATTCCATGGATGTGACGGTCAACCTTATAGTTATGGCGTAGTCAGGCATGTATTTCATCTTGTTCTTTCAATAGCAGGTATATCTCGAAGGCCATCCGGTAACTACCCCAGAATTCATGATGTCCGTCATGTTTTTTCTGTACGCGCATTAGAACAAATGGAAAGGCAAGGATATGATCTTTATACTTCTCTTCCGCTATTGAGCAAGTATCTCGGCCATAAAAGTATAATCGAAACCGAGTATTATATCCGATTAACACAAAGCAGTTTTTCAAGGATAACTGACCTGGCTTATAGCTATTCACCACATTTATTTCCACGGGTGGAGGGGTGTGAATGAATAATAGCTTTGGAACGTATTTGACCAAGTATTTTGGCGATTATCTGCCGAGGCAAAAAGGTGTATCTGAAAATACAATAAAATCGTATCGGGATACCTTTGTGCAGTTGATTGAATTTATCAATAAAAAATATGATATTACCTGCAAAAGGCTAACCTTATACGATTTCCATGATAAAAGAGTATTATGTTTTCTCGATGCTTTGGAGCAAAATCGAGGAATCTCCGCATCAACAAGGAATCAGCGATTGGCGGCAATACATTCATTCTTTAAATATCTTCAAAAACAAGATTTTACCTATTTTGAATTGTGCTCTGGTATACTGTCAATTGAATTTAAAAAAATACCTGTCCCCGTTATCAGTTATTTAAGCCTTGAAGAAACAAATTTTTTATTCTCTCTTCCTGATATACATGATAAACACGAACGTAGGGATTTAACAATAATGACGCTTTTATATGAATCAGGAGCAAGAGTTCAAGAACTTATTGATCTCAAAAAGGGAGATGTCAACCTCAATTCATGCCCGACTATAACTTTACATGGGAAAGGTAACAAATCGCGGATTGTTCCAATTGGAAAAGATATGGCTTCAATTCTCAAAAAATACTTAAGTGATCATCTGATTTTCGATGCAAATGGTATTCTTTTCACCAATAGACAGCATTGCAAACTCTCCAGGGTTGGAGTACAGTACATTATTGACAAGTATGTAGAGCGGGGGCGGTCTGTGGATGCCAAATTACTCCGAGGCAATATAACCAACCATTCTTTCCGCCACAGTAAAAGCATGCATCTACTCGAAGCTGGTGTTAATCTTGTATATATACGTGATTTTCTTGGTCATACATCGGTTACCACCACTGAAATTTACGCTAAATCAAATGCTGAAATTAAAAGGAACGCTATCATAAACCATAGTGCCGAGCTCAATGCAAAGCCTGTATACAATTCTAAAGAAAAGGAGAATCTGATTTCATGGCTTAAGAGCAATATTTAATTGTTAGTTATGTAAAGTTGGCATCTCATTACTGCAGGAAGCAAACCATTACGATGCCAACCTTACATAATTAGATACTTTTCATAACACGATTTATGAAAACAATTACATAAGCCGTGAATAAGCCGATCCATCACTGCATCAGCAACAATAGGATCACTAAACAACGGATGCCAATCGGCAACGGAGAGTTGGCTTAATATAACTGTAGAATTGATCTGGTTACGGTCTTCGATAACTTCAAGGATATCCCTGCCTTCGACAGGATCAAAGTTATTGATACCCCAATCATCCAGTATAAGCAGCTTCACCTTCTTGAGCTCCTTCATCAGGCGGTTGTAACTGCCATCCCCTCTGGCTATGGCGAGATCTGTCAGGAGCCTTGGTACCCTTACAAAAAGAACTCTGTAGTTATTCCGGCAGGCTGCATTACCTAAAGCGCACCCTACGAAGGTTTTGCCCGTACCCGTAGCACCAGTGATAATGACGTTGAGACCATCAAGTATCCACGAGCACGTTGAAAGCTGCATCATTGTCTGCTTATCAATGTTTCTGTCAGGACTGTAGATGATTTCTTCAATTGCGCAGTTGTACTTCATCCCGGCCTTTTTAACCAGATTGGACAGGCGTTTGTTTTGGCGGGACACCCATTCGCTGTCAACAAGCAGTCCGAACCTTTCCTCAAAGGATAACAAGGATATTTCGGGGTTCTGGGTTTGTCTACGGTATTCCTCTGCCATGGTACATACTTTAATCCAATTAAGCTTATCAATGGTCTGCTGTGTATTCATTAAGACTGACCTCCTGCATAATATTTGGGACCACGAATTTTTGAGTTTATGGAAATGACATTCTTGTTGGTGCTTGGTATCGACGCTTCCATTCTGTCCATACCGTTTTTCAGTATATTGTTAACAGTGGTGTAGGAAGGAGAGCGAAGACTTAAAGCCTTCTGGCATGCATTTTCCAGCCGGACAGCCGAATATCTGTCTGCAAGCTTAAGAAGGCCGAAACAGGATTTATACGCCTGCTGTTCAATTTTCCTTGATGCCAGTACCTGCTGGACCAGTTCGCGTGTGCTGTCCCCGATTTTGCAAGCCCAGGCAAGGAACCGGTCACTGTCCCATGCAACATATTCCCTGTGGTTGGGTGGCATATGTTCCGGATTTGTGGAATACTGCCCTGGCCTTCCGGAAAGCCTAGTATGGGAACATATCCTGACATGGTTGAAATACACTTCAATTATGGAACCCATGGTTTTTACATCTACTTTTTTCTGTATGTACGAATAAGGTATACTGTAATACATTTTCTCCACTTCAATATGGTAATTGAAAGTGACGGTAGAAACCTTCCAGGTGGACATTTCAAAAGGTCTGACGGGCAGTGGGTTCAATGCTGGCAGGTCAAACTCCTCAAACACGCTTTTCCTGCTGCCCTCTTTCTTTTGAAAAGCCCTGGATGCATATTCATTGAGTTTTTCCCTGATGAAGATATTAAGCTCCCTAAAGCTAAAAAATCTCTGATCCCGCAGTGCTGCAATAATCCATGTACTGATATCTCCAACAGTACCTTCTGCAGGAGATTTGTCACGAGGCTTCCTGGAACGTGCAGGAACAATGGCACAGCCATAATGCTCCGATAATTCCAAATACGTCTTGTTGAGTACAGGGTCATAATTGTTGGCTTTCTTTACACCGGTTTTTAAATTGTCCGGAACAAGCTGTCGCGGAACCCCGCTATAATATTGGAATGCATGGACATGAGCAGTTATCCAGTTTTCAAGATTCTCCGATTCAAAAGCTTCCACATAAGGGTATCCGCTTTTACCAAGAGCTGAGACAAAGATATGTGCAGGAATGATTTCTCCGGTATGGCGATCCAAAACCTCCATTTTGGAACCCGCCCAGTCAACAAACATCTCGTCTCCTGGTTTTCTCTCAATATGCATGACTGCCTTGGTTTTGGCGGCCCAGGCATTGTACAGACGGCAAAACTGGACATATTCAACACCGTCAGGAGCTTGCTGCCTGTATTCCGTCCATAGGAGACGAAGATTAACATGTGGACGTTGCAACTCCTTATGGACGTGCTCATAGTCCGGTTCCGGCTTTCGATGAGCCGGTGTTGATGCAGTGGGATAAAGCAATTGGACCAACCTACCGTCATCCACATCATCAGGAATTGGCCAGGATAATCCCTGTAACTCTGCACGCTCCAGAACATCACGTACCGTATTCCGTGAACAACTACAACTGCTTGCTGTTGCCCGGATTCCGATTCCCAGGCTCTTAAGCCTGAGAATTTCTCTGATTTTGACCATTTCAATCAACCTCATTTCTTATACCTCCTGTTAAAATTGGTAATGGTCATATTTTATCAGGAGTTTTATTTCCAGTTATGAGGCGGGTCAAATTTGAGTACATGGGTGGGTCACTTTCAAGTATATCGGTGGGTCAGTTTGAAATACATGGGTGGGTCAAATCGAAGTATATCGCGTGCACAAATTGAAGTACATTATGCACTTAACTATAGTAGCAAGCCCATCGATAGATTTACGCATATCCGTGTAACCGCAAGCGATATAAATATTCTTTACGGTTTTAATATTACCTAGCATATTTTTTCAATGCTAAGAGCACGGATTCAATTGTCTGTTGGCCGACTCCATCTCTAACATCAACGGAGGCACCGGGCAAATGAATAGTAATCACTGGTGAGGCAGAATAATGAGATTGTAATTCAACTTTTGCAAATGAAATAGATTTATTTTGCTCTGGTATCGCAGGCAACATTGACTCACAGGCCTTCACCCGTATCTTACGAAGCCAATAGTAGTATGCATGACGACTTACTTCATTTTTTTCACACCATTCATCTACCTGGAGCCCACTGCTTTGGCATTCAGCTATTAACTTTTCCCATTGATCTAGACGATACTTGGTTTTTACGTATGTAACTTTATCCATGAGTCACAACTCCTAACACGAGTTTTTCAAGTTTTTCAACAAAACTCAATATGCAGAGTAATTATTTCATGGACACAAACGATATAACAGGCGCCCTAAGATTAAGCGCTTACATATGAAGAGGAAAATAATAATATAATGATAAGTACAATCTTCAGAGATATTATTTAACTTTATCCGGTACACTTCAACTATAGATGTGCACAAAAGATTTATTTAGATGTATCATCACGAGAAATAAAGTTCACTATATCCCAGTAAATATCACTTATGGTTGCTCCAGCAATAGCTGATGCAAATAGTTCCAAATCAATCTTATAAATCATATTTCTTTTTGGGTTATACAATCCAATTGAATTTATATTGTATTTTTTTGATACATAGTTTAATGCGCAGTAAGTAATCAGTTGCCGAAAATCTATAATGTTAAAATTCCGGGTCACAGATTTAATTTCATATAGTGTATTATTAGATAAAATGTCTCCATAACATGTATCAATAATACCACAGCCTACGAATTTTGGATTTACTACAACAGTGTTTCCCGGAAATTTTTTGCTTAACGACTGAGTAATTTTTATAGCATCATCAAATTCATTTCTAGATAATGAATCCCTAATTGTTGGATCATCATCATGAAACAATTCAAATTTTTCATGGCATCTACCTTCTACTTGCTTAAATAAATCACTATTAATAGTAATATCACCAAATGAAATCTGGTGTTCTTTACATTGTGCAAATATTTGGAATCCTACTTCACTTATGAAAGAAAATCTTCGTCCGGATGTGTTTAACTCAATTTCTGACTGATACTGAGAACATTCCATTATTACACCTTTCATAAATGCATTATGTAATGGAAATAAAGAGTTCCAGAAACCAGTAAAATTTTTAATAAAAACCTTTTCACTTATCATATTGGCAACTCCCATGACACAATTTGATTTTTCCCTGCAATCCAATCACGATAAAATATATCAATTTCACTAAACTGTTCTTTAAAATGGCTTCTCCAATGACTACCTTCATCACCTAGCTTATATGATGCAATAATGAAAGCTCGTTTTTCCCAAGTTGTAAGGCTTACATACCTATTTTTTAGATCAGAAATCCAGTGAGTGGCATTCCATTTGGCCATAGTCAAAATTACATCTCTTCTTATGAGAGGACTATCTGTCCTTTCAAATAATTTTAATAATACAATCTCATTATCTTCTGAATAGATTTTTGATATTACTCTAATAGCATAAGCTATATTCAGATCAATTTTTAATATATAAGAAGAGGAATTGACCAATTCACGAATAGTATTGAGTAAATTCTCCTTAACTTCGGTTGATAGTTTGTCGAATATGCTTTCAAACAAAATCATTACATTAGGATACACTGGTGCGAGCATATCAATATTGTCAGATAATACTTGAACGGCATTGTTAAGTGCGGGTTCCTCTAAATATTGCAAAGAACGAATAACTTTTTTCATCAATGTTGTATGTATACGAGATTTATTCAACTCTTGGCTCAATGCGGTAAGGATATCTAGTTTCTCAATTTCTTGTTTAAGCCTTTCATAGTCTTCATCGGCAGTTAGCGAATAAGGGTCATATTTTAATGAGACGGCAAATATGTTTTTGCTTGATTCAGATTCATTATTTGTTAGTGGGGATGTTTGAATGAATTCATCGGAAGAAACAATTCTCGTCTTAGATTTCTGTAAAGAAAAACCCTCGTTTTCTATCATAATTTTTGAAAGATATAACAGATGGGAGTATAATTCTTCCTCTGTTTTAGCAAAAATATGGTAGTCATCAACAAAACGACAAAAACGTATTTCTTTTGTATAAAGAAGTCTATCTGTTCGATTTAAAACTAATTCAGCTAATATGCGTGAGGCTTGCCCTCCAATTGGCAATCCATATGATTTCATGTTGGCGAAGCGCTGCAATATTTCTTTGATGTATTTTTCTATCTCTTTGATAGGGTTATTAAGTTTTGATAATGCATTTTCAATTCTATGATGATATACACTTTGATAGAAATTTGATATATCGCAAATTAACACATACCCATATTGAGAGGCTAATTGCAATGATGTTTCGTGAAATTTATGCCACCCATAATTACTGTCAAAAAGAGTTTTTTCGGTAGAATCAAGCTGTATGCGATAAGAAAAAACATAATTTTTATCTTTTGACAACCGAGCATCCTCAATAAGACTTGAAAGGCTCAACACAAGGCCGAGCAAAAAAGCATTCCAGATAGGATCAATTTGTGTTGCCCATCTAAAACCTGTGTATCCGGAAGGCGCAAGCATATTTTCAAATTGCGGAGATACGTTGTTGACATAGTGATCAAATCTTTGGTACATATCTGTTAAAAGATTAATTGCTTCTGAACGTCTGTCAAATAACATTCTATTCTCAATTGGAAATGGAAAAACATCTGTATCGCCAAATTTAATTATATTATCAACAGCAAACTCAAATGAATCAAGTAGTTCTTTTTTCATAACATCCTCCATGTAAAATATACATTATTACTATAAATACAACTACTTTAAACTTTCAATTATTAGCTTTAGTTGAAGTTCAATGCCCTTCTCCCATTATACGGATTTGGGAGATTTAGTTATCATTTTGGAAGCATCTATTTTTTTTGAATCCATGATATTAATTCTAAATCAGCATTGAACTGGGTTGCTGTGTTCAAGAATGTTATAGCACTCTTAGATTCATTCACCACATTGCTCACCCTTTCTTGCATTAATCTTTATCTATTGTAATAGACAATCTTTTATGTAACCGAAGAAACCTATAGGTGGCTTAATACCAGCAGACCATAATTTTGTATATTTAGCTTTGCATGTGTACCTATTTACTTCTTCAATTCCTTTAATAAATCTCTCTCTAGTTTGTTTTTCTGCAATAAAGCGTGATTTGTTATTTGCTGTCCTATAACTTTCTGACCAAGCGCCGCCAAGCATTTCCCCTAATACATGTTTAAATGAGTACCACGCAACACAAAGTATATCATCGCTTTTAAAGTCTTCCTTCTCAACCATTTCTTTTATTTCTGCAAATGAAAAGTTTGTTTTTAGATACGCCAATGTGCCGTTACTTAAGAGCCCGCTTCCTATATCATAAACTTTTTCGCCTAAAGCCTTAAACAGTATATACCCTAAAAATTCTACAAATGTAAAAGACATTCCTCCCAATACAGAGTTTAATAAGTAATCACTATCCTCGGCAATAAGCTTCTGTACTATTTCGTCTCTCGATTTACCTAATGGGTTAATTTTTTTTCTTTCACATGCATCGTTGAAATTATCCTTTGGGGAAGGCGTCATTTCCTTAGCAAATCTTCGAGCCAAGAATGCTATTAGCATCAATTCGTGGCTAGGTGCAGCATTAATAGAGTATTCTTTTAATTCTGACAATTGGAATTCTGTCTCTGCTCCATGCTTCTGTGGTCTATGCAAAAATAAAAACTGATATCTGTCATCCAACTCAAAAAGACTGGTTTTTTCGTGTACTGCAAGGTTGGAAAACCCTACAAAACTAAGCCATGCTTGAGCTATCTCCTCATTATCCACTACTCTGGCTTTTGACCTTGCTACGTTTGGATTTACGAGAAACACTGTTTTCCTTTTTCCATTTAATGTTCTCCATCGCGCAGGATCAGCACAAAATGCTTCCCAAGCTCCCTGTTTTCTTTCATAAAACCAACCAAGCTCAGAAAAAAGCCGTTCGTATAATATTTGCTCAGGATTATTCGAAAGTAAATTCCTTGGCTCCATTTTATTCTGATTGTTTGTGGTACGTACTACTTGTTCTATTTTTCGAACTGCGTTATTCATGAGCAGTCTTACTAGTACATAACAATTACTTTCAAAATCACGTTTTTCTGCATCCGAAAGATCTTCATACGCCTCAGATACTGCAACTACTGTTTGCAAACCGTTTACTATTCCAGGTTCAGAAACAGTAAAAAAAGGCTTATTATTTTTAGGTTTTGTATAACTCTTACAAGTGATGGTTACACCATTATTTAAAAAACGGAATTCTTTTCTTGAGCCAGGATGAGCTATAGACTCTTTTATAGCAGCATTTATTTTTGACTTACGGATATTGCAGCGAACATTAGGCTCAAATATCTGATAACCAAACTTTTTATATGCTTGTACCAAATCTATTAACCTGCAGTAAAAAACCGCACTTTTACTTCCATCAAGGCATTTTTCTATATCCTCAGGATGTAATTCAATGCTATCCTGCTTTTTACCGTTGATATCTTTCCAATCCTGATTACGTTCACGCCACTTTATCTCAATAATGTCTTCTAAGGTGTATAAAAAGACTTTGAACTGAACATATGTATTTCCAAATAAGAGAATAGGTTCTTCACATTCTTTTTTTAATGCTTCTAACTCAGCATTTGCCTGTTCGGTTAACCCTGGCCCTATCACAATTAAGCATAGCCTAGCATTAATTATGCGTTCTTCATTATCTTTAGATGTATCCATGGCAAGGGTTTGACTTACGTATGTCCAGCGCTCTTTAAGTTTTCTAAGTTTTGTATTTTTGTCTGGACCGCCATCAGAACTAATTAGGTATGACTTAATACGTGTCAGATCATTAACACCCTTACTATCAAATTTTAGATTTGGGATTTTATTATTATCATCTAATTCATGACATTTTACCTGGAATATATCAAAACTTGTGTCTGAAGCATACCAAAAGTCAATTCCCCTATCACCAGCCCCGTCAACAAAATTTTCCTCATTGAGATTATAACCCATCCATTCAGCTGTAATACGCACTAAAGATTGCTCAAAAACTAACCCAGAATCGTCTGATAG
>JAEYRF010000215.1 GCA_023409615.1 Bacillota bacterium
GTTTTTTATGTGCCTTTCTTTTTTTAGTGCATATATCTATATGTGGTATATTGCAGCTTCAAAAGGAGTTGCTAAGCCATTTAAAGAAGGAAAAGCAGTCGCTGATCGTGGATTTTGGAACATATCACTGAGCTTTCTCCTTTTTGACATTGTATTTGCCGCTACAATATACCTGATCTATTCAAGCGACAGTCAGCTATTTCGCTATGTTTCCGGCTGGATTTTTGCCACTGGCTTTTTTACAACGCTGGCAGTCTACCTCGTCAGCGCTTACAGAAAAATCGCAGAACAAAAATAGGGAACAAGATTAGGGGACAGATTAGGGGACAGTTCTCGAAAACAGATATTAGGGGACAGTTCTCGAAATTAGAGCAGTATTACTAGTAGTTTTCAGAAAATCTATTAGCATGCTCATACTGCAAAATTGTGATTTCCTATTTTCACAACGATACGCCTTGACCAAATCCATGAACTTGTTGCTGTATTGGGATTGTAATAGTATACACATCCATAAGAAGGATCCCATCCATTCAGTGCATCTCTGGCCGCGTTGACTGAACCTGTATCAGGAGCGAGATTAATTTGTCCGTCATATACAGCGTCGAAAGCCCCGGGTTGATATATTACTCCTGCAAGTGTACTGGGGAATCTGGAATCTCTTGTCCTGTTGAGTACAACCGCACCAACAGCGACTTTTCCTTCATAGGGTTCTCCACGCGCCTCACCATGGATCAATCTTGCCAGCAAGTATAAGTCACCGGTATCTTCTCCTGCATCATTACTCTGAGTTCCGCCCTTTTGCACGCCGGTCGGAAGGCCAAGAGCCTCAAGGGTTTCAGGGCCAGCGATACCATCAACTGTAAGGCCATTATTCCTTTGAAAATCTTTTACAGCACTATATGTCAAAAATCCATATTGGCCGTCAATACCGCCAGTATTGTATCCCCAGTTTGATAACCGGGATTGAATTTTTGCGACTTCATCTCCAGTAGAACCATACCCGGATAATGTCGTAATACTCCGATAATTCATAATTGGGAGTTGTGAATTTATGAGCAGTGCAGATACAGTTAAAATAGTTACCAACAAAGTTAATACAGTCTTCCTTTGCATTGCTGTTCCTCTCTTCGTTTGTAATGTTATGGCGAGCAAAATAAATGTAAAAATTTTCTGATTAGATATTTACATTCTATTGCCTTTTTTATTTTTTGCATTTCATCTAGATTTATTCAGAAAAGAAGAATATAGACAAGAACGATGAGCAGAAGGTCATCCTCAAAGGATTCATCAAGCAGCAAAATAATCAATCCGACCAGTATGAGTTCTTCAATTTTTATATTCTTTTGTAGATACTTAATTATGCTGGATAATGGATTTGACGTTTTTCTTTTCTCTGGAGCCCAATCAAACGAAGCTTCTTTTTCATTTGGTAAAGGTATGCCAAAAAAATCCTCCACATTATTTACGGCCGCTCCGTTTGAATTTAGTGAATATGAAGGATCTGGACTATAGATGGGGGATATGAATCTTTTTGAGTTAGGCAGTGGCCTTTTGTAAGGCATTCGAGTCGCCTCCTCTATTTTTCGCGATCATTTAGTAGTCGGCTTAAACCGGCCAATTGTAATAGCTGAATACAATTGCCTATTTTTCGCTGTCGCCGGGTATTCATAAATGGTTCAATTGCGTGTAGTAGATTTATTCGAGGATCATTTGCAGAACTAATCCGATTCATTGCTTGCAATGCTGTATTTATTATTTCTGGATTGACAGTAGATTCCGGATCTGAAGACTTATTTTCGATGGTGTCTTGAGGGGTCTTTTGCTCAAAGCCATCTTTTCTGTACTCTTGGTGAGAACTGTCCCCACCTATGCCACCCTCTACTCTGTGCTCTTGGTGAGAAGCGTCCCCCTTATCGGCTCCCTTATCGGCTTTATTCACGGAACTATCAGAGGAAGACTCGTTTCCCTTTGCTAATGATGATGTAAGCAAGGCTACAAGCTCCTTCATATTGTCGGGCATGTCTTCCTGATTCAGCATTTGCGCAATTTGTTGAACTTTCTTGCCAAGATCGTTACTCATGATTCAATCCCCCTGAACCTTAGGCACTAATAATATATTCATGTATTATTCAATAATGTCTTTAATTTTATCTATGATTTCAGATCCGTTCTCACCAAGCAGCCTTTTTACTGCATTCATGTCTATACTGTTCATTTTTTGTTTAAGTTCAGCCTTGTTAAAATTCATGTCCTTAAGCTTGTTGTCATCAATTTCATTGAGCTTTGACATCAATTCATTTTTATCAACTTTATTTAATTTTTTGGCAAGACTTTCTGTATCTCCGTTCTTAAGCATGTCAACAGCAGTATTGATCTTCGCCTGTAATACTTTATCATCCATTTTCCCGATCAGTTCAGATATTTTCTTATTGATACTATTTGACATAATTTTACCTCCGGTCAATATTTTTATTTAACTAGAACCATCATTACTGAAGGCTTCATCCATTTTTCCAGACAGCTATTTTATTATTGGAGCGGTTGTTCCTCAACTCTGCAAATGCCGAAGAATACCAAGAGAAATGCAGCAATTATCAGAACAGGTACAATACCCAAATTATCTCCGAAATCCGACTCGTTTCCAGAGAAAAGTATTAGTATGAAAATAATTGCAAAAACCAGGACTTCATCGAGTCCTTCGTCAAACAAATTTCTCAATGTACCTGGCAGATTATCAAAAAGAGCCATAAGACAGCCTCCGGCGATATGAATAACAATATATTCTATGAAGGCCGTTATAAATATGTTCCTGTATTTTTAGCGATCACTCAGTGTTTTCGCTCAGCGATAAAAGAGCTTCAGGAAAACCAATATGAAAAACAGAAGTGAATCATTATCGCCGCATGTGTTATTGCTACGCTTCCCACTTCTCATAATACCGATAGCGCTATTATCATAGAAGAGAAGCAGGAAGATGAGTATAAAGAAAAGGAGCGTGCAATCATTGCCTTTTCCACAGTGCTCAATATTAGACATACGAACCCTCCTCGACAGGTATACACAGTATTCTTCATTGACATAATATGCAACAATACATATAGTTGTTACAACCATGTATCATGAAACGCAAAAATAACAGGTTGCATTTTGTTAAAGTATGTGGCATTGTTGGTATTAATAGCATAAGTTCGATTTGTGGTTTTTGCTGCGAGCTTGATGAATACAATGTTATTGCGACGTTTGTAAACAGCTGAGGAAGTATATACTATTACTAGAAAACAAGGGAAATCTGCTAAAAGCTGATTATTTGCCGGCAACTAAATTTTTTCAGAAAGGAATTTAGCCATGTATGACGTAATAATTATTGGGAAGGGTCCTGCAGGTTTATCTGCTGCTCTTTACACAGTCAGGTTCAACCTCAAGACACTCATAATTGGAAGGAATGACAGCAGGTTGTTAAAGGCTGATAAAATTGATAATTACTTTGGATTTTCTCAAACGATTAGTGGCAAACAATTGCTGGAAGATGGCGAGCAGCAGGTAAAGAGGCTTGGTGCAGATGTGATTGAGGATGAGGTTATTTCTATTGAAAAGGAAGATTTCTTTTCTGTAATAACAACCGAAGGTCAATACTCAAGTAAGGCGTTACTTCTTGCAACGGGACTTCCTGGCAAAGTCATCAGGATAGAGAACCTGATAAAGTTTGAGGGAAAAGGTGTTAGTTATTGCTCCACCTGTGATGGCTTTTTCTTTAACAATTTGAAGGTCGGTGTGCTTGGAAACAAAGATTTTGCATGGCATGAGGCAAATGAACTGCTTACATTCACAAAGAATATTACTATTTATACAAATGGCAAACCAATGGAACTCAGCGGCAAATATGATAATAGTGCAGAGCTATTTAGAATTGATACTCGGCAGATTTCGAAATTAGATGGATCCGATTTTTTACAGCGGATTCATTTTACAGATGGTACGAGCGAAGATATAGATGGGATATTTGTAGCATCTGAAAGCGCCTCAAGTATTGATTTTGCACGAAAGCTTGGCGTTTTAGCAGATGGCAATAAAGTTGTAATCGATGCAACGCAGCAGACGAATTTGGAGGGGTTGTTTGCCGCAGGTGATTGTGCCAGCGGATTTAAGCAGATTTCTGTTGCAGTGGGCCAGGGTGCATTGGCCGGAAAAGCTATCGCTGATTATGTTAAAAGCCTGTAACGTCGATAACTTTGGTTCCAAGGACTGTATGTGATCTTGTATGGTGGGTATAATTAATCGGTAGACAGGGTTTGGAGAAAAAAAGAAAGAGCTGTGAGAAAAGGCTAATGAGGTGCAGATATGAGTGTAACTATTTATTCAACGCCAACGTGTGTTTATTGCAAGATGGTGAAAAAGTATTTTGTGTCTCAGAACGTTCAATTTAGTGAGGTCGATGTTTCAAGGGACAGAGAAGCGGCTGCTGATCTTGTCAAAAAATCAGGCCAGCTGGGCGTTCCTGTAATAGACATTGATGGTACGATTATTGTTGGTTTTGATAAGGACAAGATTGATAGCTTGTTGTAAAATGGAGTAGGAGTCTAAGGGGACGTTTCTTGCAAACAGCTTTTTAAGGGGACGTTTCTTGCAATGATGTAGTATAAACTATGAAAAGGCACGAAACAAATAATTACTAATAAGGGAACAGTTACTAAACATTTTGGCTCCTTCACAATTGATTTTATGTTTCTCTTATGTTAATATGATTCTAAATATGTATTGATCAGGAGGATTGCATGAGTAAATCACAGGTTTTTTTCTATAAATATGTTGAACTAACTCATGCTGTGCTTAAATTAATAACAAAGAAAACCCTGTGATTTAAGTCCCTTCACAGGGTTTGTTTATTAGCGCATGAAATGTCTGGGCAGCTATTTTTCATTTTGTTATAACTATACTGGCAATCAAAATAATCACCGGACATTCAAATAATAATCTATATATAATAAGAGTGTACAAATGATAAATCTTCATTTTGAAACAGGAGGATGCATCTATGTTACTAGGAAATTCACTTATTATTGACGAGGGTACTGTCTTTCGCAGTCTGAAAAAAGATGGACTAAATTTTGAGCGGGTGTGTTGCGATATTATTGAATTTATTAAAGCAGATACCGATAGCTCATATCGAATATCTGTTGGTACTGATTCGCAGGTCGGATCTAAAACGGTATTTGTATCTTGCATTTTAATACATCGAGTCGGTAAAGGCGCAATTGGGTTTCTTCATAAGCATGAAATGCAACGCCCCATTTTAAGCCTTAGAGAAAAAATCTATCTTGAAACCTGTGCCAGTTTACAGCTTGTGTATTTATTCGATGATGCCAGAATGAAAAGGATCATTACAGCTGTTGGTTCTGATAGGCAAGGTAAAGGTGTCACATTTGAGTTCCATATTGATGTAGGTACAAAAGGACCTACAAAAAATCTAATTAATGAAATGGTTGGCATGGTCAAAGGACTAAGCTTTGTACCAAAAATTAAGCCGGAAAGCTACTGTGCCAGCTCTTTTGCTGATAAATACACAAAGGCTATGTAATAAAACTGTTTCATTTCAATTTTTGTGAAGATGTGTTATAGTAAACAGGAGAATAGAAGATTTCTCCACTTTTGTTTTGAGATTTTGTGAAAATGCATTAAATTAATAAGGTAAGGATTTAAAGTTTATTATTTAGTAGGCATTCCATATAGGACATCACATAAATCACGTTATTAACTTCTATTTGTATATAGAAGAAGCGTCCCTGAAAAAGAATTATAGTAAATAGCATTCAGCTCTGGAGGGTTTGTAATGAATACAAGCAAATTAGATTTACAGGTTGAGAAATTGAAGGCGATTTCGCACCCACATAGACTTTGTATTATAAAAGGGCTAATTGATAGTAGCTGTAATGTGTCAAGAATTCAGGAGTGTTTACAATTACCGCAATCCACAGTGTCTCAACATTTATCAAAACTAAAGGCTGCAGGAATTGTGAAAGGTGACAGGAATGGGCTGGAAATACGCTATAGCGTTGTGGACGAAGAAGTAATGGCTATAACGAATATTATTTTCGAAGACATTGATAAATAATAGACAAATGAATATAAATACCAATTTGGATCGGAATTATCATTTGCCCTTATTTATTTCTGGACAAAAATTTGTTTGATGGAGCATACTCAAGGCTGCCTCGGCATAAAAATAACGTAGAGGGAATCGACTTCGCAGTATTACGGTGGAAGAGAACCGATGCTGCATGATTAGTTGTGAGGTGGCCGTGAAATGAAAAGAAACATATCAATTATCATGTCGGGTGTTTTTTTATTGCTTATACTGTCAGGTTGCAGTGCTTTGCAGAAGCTAGGATTGCAGGAAAGTTCAGATGAAGAACTCCGGCCAGTGAGCAGTATTATAATTGGTGAGGCTGAGGCAAGTAAATTAA
>JAEYRF010000071.1 GCA_023409615.1 Bacillota bacterium
CCTTGCTCGATACAATGGTACATAAAAACAGAAGCGTTTTCCTTTCTCTATGATATGGACATTATATCTGTCAATCTTTGGACAGGCAATACCATCAGCTTACTGACATTTTGCGGCGGTACAAACATTTAAAGCATATTGAACGCTTATTAAAGAAACCTCAGGAACGTGTTGTTAGTTTTAATCTTCATAGGTTCATTGAAGCATGATCAGCCAAAAATCAGAAGGAGCATTGAAACAGTGTAATTATTATTTTAGTGACTATCGAGGAGGAGTAAATAATGAATAAATTAATAATCAGGCGGGAAACACCTGCTGATTTCAAAGCGGTAGAACATCTGACAATGAGGGCATTTTGGAATATTCATGGCCCGGGATGCAATGAAAATCTTCTTGTCAGAAAGATCAGACAGTCGCAGGATTACTTGCCAAATATCAGTCGAGTTGCTGAATTGAATGGAAAAGTAGTTGGTGCGATTTATTATACAAAAGCTAAAGTTGTTGAGGATAAGATAGAGCATGATGTAGTTACATTCGGGCCATTATCAGTAGAACCAACTTTGCAGAATTCCGGTGTCGGAAAAGATTTGCTTGAGGAGACAATTCAATTAGCCAAAGAGGCTGGCTATTCCGGAATTATTATTACCGGAGAACCTACATACTACCCCAAAAGAGGCTTTATGACTTGTGATAGGTTTGGTATTACTGATGCTGAAGGTAAAAATTACGATGCGTTGATGTGCTTGCCGCTTAATAAGGAATTGTTCAATGCAGTTCATGGCAGACTTTTAGAAAGTCCTGTATTTCATGAATGTGATAATGATGATGAAATAAAGCAGCTTGAGGCAGATTATCCTGCATATCGCAAGGTAAAAATCAAAGACGGTTTTTTGATGCTTTTGGATAAGCGGTTGGGAGTCATTGAAGCAGTGGACGGAGACATTTATTATGTAAAATTTTGGGAATTGACAATTCCGGCGAAGCTAAGCAAGGAATATAATAAAGATTCTGCCGGACCGAATGCAGGAGATGATGTTATCTTCGTTTGGAATAGTGGTGACAAATCGGAAATCACCTCTGTATGTAAGAACATGTTGGAAGAGTAATTTATGATAAGAAGCGTCAAGTATTCATCAGTTCAATGATGTAATATATCGTTGTATGCTGTTTTAACTTATAACACGAAAGATAATACTATCCCTAACAGTTCATTTTTCAAAGCAATGCAGGCAATTTGTGACTGTATATCTGGCGATAACTTTGAGGTGATTGGCCTACTATTTTTTTAAAGGCTATTGAAAAATAATATGGATTACTGAATCCCAGCGAAGAGCTGATCATGTTAATCTTTGCCGGAGATGTTTCTAAAAGCTCACAGGCTTTCTGAATCTTTAATCGATTAAAGTAATCAATAGGGGTATACCCGGTTTTACTTCTAAACAGCCGAACAAAATGGTACTTGGATATATTTGCGTAAATGGACAACTGATCGAGCGATAAGTTATCATTTATATTGTCCAGCATATACGTGATCATCTTTTCCATATTCATATCTTCTGCTTTACTTAAAAACTTGTTCATGGATAAGCTGTTAATATAGCTCAAAATATTGTTGAGATAAGAAGTGGCGAAAATCAAGTTGCTCTGCGTATAACCTGTCTTTAGAATATTAAAGATATCCTGCAGCCAGGATAGAATTTTTGTATTCTCTCCTATATGAAGAATAGGTGAGTCAATAGTGAGTCCCAATATTGTCATGTAAGAATTTGCATTTTTGCCTCTAAAATGAATCCAGTATTTAGTCCAGGGAGATTTGTCATCTGCCCCATAGGAGTGTAAAATATTTGGAGGGCATACAAAGATATCTCCTTTTTTTATAGTCCAATGCTTTCCGCCTAGATGAAGCCAACCCATGCCATCAACGCAATAAATTAAAACATGGTCTTCAAGAACTCTATTGTTTACAATATGACCGTATGCCTTCACATAACAGCCTGCCCAGGAAAGCAAAAGATGAGACAAAATATCATTTTGAGACTCTCTTTCTATAATATCAGCCGGGGTATAAAAAGACATCTTTTCGTAAAAATTAGTATTTACAGCCATTGCGGGTACCTCCATCAAACGGCAAATGCAACTCGGATAATAGCAATATATTATATCAGTCTGAGCAATATTGCAAATTCCATTTTACATGTAACAGTTTTATAATAAGCGTAGATATCAGAATATAATGCAAGAAATAGCAAAAGGATCAAGAATCTTTGCACGTATATTGAACGAACCAAGTTCGCAATTATTATTAAGGAGATGTCTCTATGAATCAATATCAAAAATTTCATACAAAGAATGACTGGGAGAACATAGACGTTACGTCTATTAACAGAGAGCAGTCCCATTCACAATGGGGGGCTTATGAAAACGCAGAGCAAGCCGGATCATGCAATCAGACTATTTCAAAATGGACGAAATGCCTGGATGGATCCTGGAAATTTGCATATTACTCGAAGCCTGCTATGGTAGACCCATTCTGGAAGCCCGGATACGATCACTCTGACTGGAAGGAGATAATGGTACCGGGAAACTGGGAAACTCAAGGGTATGGAGAACCGATCTATACCAATACAATGTACCCATGGAATCATTACAGCAAGGATAAACATATTATCTATCCAAAAAACACAGAGGGGGTTCGCGGCTTACCAAATCCTCCATATATTCCGGAGGAGAATCCCACAGGATGTTACTTTAGAAAATTTAATGTCTCCAGTGACTGGATGGATAGGGAGATTTTTATTCACTTCAAAGGCGTCGAAACAGTATACTATCTCTGGATTAACGGGAAAGAAGTTGGATACTCGCAGGATAGCAAGCTGCCCAGCGAATTTAACATTACTCCTTTTTTAAGTGAAGGTGAGAACACTATTGCAGTTCAGGTCATGCGGTTTGCTGACAGCACATATCTTGAAGATCAGGATTACTGGTATCTTTCGGGCATTTTTCGTTCTGTATATCTTTATGCAAAGCCCAAGGAAAGAATTGTTGATTGGAAAATAGATGCTATCCCGGATCTGCATTATGGCTTTGGTATGGTAAATGCTGATGTAGCTATAAACCGGTTTAATGGCTTTGCGAATTATAAGGTTAAATTGGATATTTTAGATATGGAAGATCAGTTATTGGCCAGCGGAACCTCTGACATAAACCCGCAGGCAGAATACAGAGTATACGAAAAACCTACTGCCAATACAGCAAGAATTCAGATTAAGGTGGAGGATATCAGACAGTGGACGCCTGAAACGCCTGCTCTATACAAAGCGATTATGACATTGATCTCACCTGAGGGTGAAAACGTAGATTTTGAAAGCTGCAGAATAGGGTTTAAAAAAATAGAAATCGTGAACGGAGTTATTTTATTAAATGGAAAGAGGCTTATTGTCAGAGGGGTCAACCGGCATGAGCATGAAGCGCACGGAGGACGTACCGTGACAGTAGAGCACATGATAGATGAAATTAAGCTTATGAAAAGGCTGGGCATTAATTCTGTGAGAACCTGTCATTACCCTGATGATCCCATTTGGTATGATTTATGTGACGAGTGGGGGTTACTGCTTATTTGCGAATGCAATCTGGAAACCCATGGA
Organism: Bacillota bacterium; assembly: GCA_023409615.1. Lineage (GTDB taxonomy): Bacteria > Bacillota > Clostridia > Acetivibrionales > DTU013 > JAEYRF01. Next base: position 3,645 of record JAEYRF010000071.1, read on the forward strand.
GTGGAAGGGGCGCTAACTCACAACCCTGCTTGGGGAACAAATTTTTTAGAACGGGCTATTCGAATGGTGTTAACACATAAAAATCATCCGTCCATCTATTCCTGGTCTTTGGGAAATGAAAGCGGAGTTGGAGCAAATCATGCAGGCATGGCAGGCTGGATAAAGGAATATGATCCTACGCGTCTTTGCCAATATGAAGCAGGAAGGCCCGGAAAAAACATTTCGGATGTACGGGGTAATATGTATGCCCCTCAAAAGTATATCATGCATATGCTGACTGACACAAAAGATACTCGTCCGATCGTTCTGGTTGAATACCTGTATCAAATCCGCAATGCAGGCGGCGGCATGTATAAATTCTATGATTTAGTTGAGAATTATGAACGGTTCCAGGGCGGTTATATCTGGGATTGGCAGGATAAGTGTCTGGTTGCAAGGACTGCTGAAGGGAAAGAGTATTTTGCTTATGGCGGAGATTTTGACAATAATGAGAAGCACTGGGAATGTCCATACTTTATGACCAATAATGGTATTGTTCTGCCGGATCTCACCATAAAGCCGGTGGCATTGGAAGTTAAGCACATTTACTGTCCTATTATTTTTGAGGAAATAAGTTCTGAAAATCCCTGGATTTTAGATGAGAATAATGGGAAATATCGCATAAAGAATCGTAATTTGGTTTTAGACACAAAGAACTATGAGGTATCCTATGCCATTAGAGAAAATGGTTATATCGTTAAAACCGGTTTACTTGAGCTTCCTTATCTAAAAGCGGGAGAAGAAACTATGATTTCATTCTCTGCAGATTTGGAAAAGAAGGTGAATGCGGAATATCATGTAGAATTCTCCGTTAAATATGCTATAGATACTTGTTTTGCACAGGCTGGTTATGAATTGGCTTGTTATCAGTTTAGACTGGACGGCGGAGAGAATCAGTATAACCTTAATGCTGCTGATGATTTACAAGATATTGTTGATATAAAAGAACAGGAAAAACTACTTAAGGTAGAGGGAACTGATTTTGAGGTCACTTTTGATAAAACGACAGGCGCCATCAATTCCTATTTGAAAAAGGGCGTGGAATACATTGCAAATGGGCCTGTAGAGTGTTTCACCAGACCATGGTCGGGAATAGACGCAGAAGATGGCTGGGGATTGTATTCTGTTTGGGATGTATTTAGTGACAAAAATACAATACCGGCATTATTAAAATTCAAAGCTGAGTCTTTAGGAAATACAAAAGCAGTGATAGAAACTATAAGGGAGGTTAAGTTCACGTGCAACTCTTATGGAATATTGATATTCACAGCTTATACTATCAGTGGAGACGGGAAAATCAAAGTTCAAACAACATTCAATATAGCTTCCTCTCTGCAGCATCTTCCGAGAGTGGGTGTGGAAATGGTTCTGCCTGAAGGCTTTGAGACACTCGAGTATTATGGGCGCGGTCCGGCGGAAAATTATAGAGACAGAAAACATTCAGCAAAGCTGGGAGTGTTTAAAAACAATATTGAAAATGAACATTTTGCTTTTATACCTCCTTCAGAAAACGGCGGACATGAGGAAACACGCTGGTTAACATTAACGAATGGTGAAGGCAGAGCAATAAAAATAACTTCGCCCGTTCCCATCCATTTTGATGTACACCACAATACCATTGAGGATTACAAAAATACGAAACACGAACATGAACTAATTCGAAGGAAAGAATGTTATTTGCATATTGATGCTGCTCACAGCGGTATTGGCAGTGATATGGGCTGGAGCACCGTCCTGCCGGATAGCGAAAGGGTGAAAGCACAAAACTATATGATGGAATTTACGATTTGCGCAGAATAAAATAGACAGCAGCACAGAGTATTTTTAGCTGTGCTGCTTTTGTATGCTAATTGAAACTAAAGGGGGGGGATACCCCCGGTAAAGGATTATTCAGTGACATATGAGATAATAGACCTTGAACCTTAAATCCCGAAAAGTATTACACAAAAAGTGTATGGCATATAGTTAACAGAAAACATTTCCTCAATGGGGCTGTTTTTTAGAAGGAGTAAATGCTAATAAAGAAGTTACTGTCGTTTCTTGAGGATATTTCTAAGAGTGATATTATTTAAAGTGCGGCGTAGCACTTCTATGTTTTGGAGAATTCACTACCAATGCACTCACTCATGTTACTGGTTTCTCTAAACCTGAACAAATTTAGTAACTGTCTCTGGCTATCAGATACCGGTATTGATAGATTTTTCTGTACAGGATATATTTCTGCACTTTCCCATGATTCTTTTTTGATACTGGTGGCAATGCCAATCTTTACTCCGCGTTTTACTAATTTTTCAACTAACTCCGCTGCATCAAAAAGGTAGACATGATAAATCTGCCAGGGACATACTGTTCCTTTTGAAGAAGCGGCATTGACCTTTGCACCAGTCAAAACTAGGTAATAATCAGGAAGATAGTCTGGAGTAATATCGAGTAAGCTCTGTTGCCTAGTGTACCATTTGATATTTACAGACTTCCCAGCAAGATTGCCATCAGTAAAGTAACCGTCGATACCTTTAGTACTTGCAGATTCTTGCAACTTTATGTTGAAGATTCTTGAGGCTATGTATTCTCCAGTATGACCGAGCATAGCAGGCCGGTTGGTAATTACGGAAATATCTTGCTCGATTATGTTTCTCTTTTTAATCAAATCAGCAAGCTGTAAAATATCTTCCATTGAATAATACCTCCGGTTCCATTCAGTAAGAATACAGTTATTCAAACTCCTAACTTACGAACTAATTACGGATTAAGTCTATCAACTATAAAGAATAATTACAACATATGGATGATTATTATTACACTTGAATATGGCATAAGAAAAGCACCCAGCCCCTATGAACTTCGGATTTGTTTAAAGAATTTGAGTTTATTTTGGTTATAAAAGACTTGACAATAAACGTAATTATCAATAATATGAATATATAATCAATATAATGATAATAAAATCAATAAAATGATAAGTTATAAGAGAGAGAAGAATTTCTATGAAAAGAAATGTGAACCCTAAGGATACATTATATAATCGTGTGCCGCTGCAGATATTATCGTTTCTCACAAAACAAAGAGACGGCCAAAATATTTATGGAAAAAAGATTGCTGATGAATTGAGAATTAGTCAGGGAGGCACCAGTACAATCTTGAAACAATTCACAAGCCTCGGCATCCTCGAAGGTAAAGCTATCGGGAAGACGATAGTCTACAATATTGACTATAACTGCCCATTAGTAAAGTCTTTTAGAGTATTTGAAAATCTTCTCGAATTGAATGAGCTTGTAGAGAGCCTGAAACAGTACTGTCGTAAAATCATTCTTTTCGGAAGCTGTTCGAGAGGAGAAGATACTCATGATAGTGATATAGACATCTTTATTGTTACGGACAATGAGTTTACCGATACTATCCGAAAAAAAATAAGTGAATATTACAACGAGAGAGAGATTAAACCGGTTATATCCGATGCTCTTGAGTTGATTCAAATGGAGAAAAATGATAAGGTTTTCCTACAGGAAGTAAATAAGGGCATTGTTTTGTGGGGTGGGAAAGATGAGTAAAATAGACGACCTTTTGCGCAAGGGCAAGCTGAAGCGTGCTGCTATTTCTGAAGAAATGTACATTAAAGAATACAGTATTTCTGAAAAGGACTTGGAGTCGGCAAAGAAAAGCTTTGAGGATGAAAACTATAAATGGGCTACAATCCAAGCATACTATGCAGTTTTCCATGCGGTCAGGGCTCTTGTTTATAAATCCGGATATCGGGAAGAAAGTCATGCGGCGATGAAAACCGCTTTTAAGGAATTATTTGTTGATAACGGCATTGTACCACAGAAAGTATATTCTGTTCTTGAAAGAGGAATGGACCTCAGAGAAATGGCGGATTATAAGGAGACCTATTCAAAGGACGGGGCGGAAGCGCTGATAACAGGCGTTGCCGAGGCCGTTGGAATGATTAAAGATTTTTTGAAAGGGAATTGTTGTTGATAAAAGATGAATGTGACATGATTAAAGAATGTAGAATTATTGTGGCAAGAGGTGAGGACATCGAGAAAGCAATTACTAATAAGTAATATACAGCAAGTAGAAACCTACAGAAACAAAATAACTGATGTTACAAACAATAGGTTGCAAGGGTTATTTCAGGGTTATGAGGGTATTGAATTGCTAAAGCAAATAAAATTTCATCAATTCGGCTTTGACCCTTTATTTGATGAACCCTTAAACTTTATCGAAATGACAAACCAAATATTTACTTACTTGGTTTGTTTGAAAGCAGTAGAAATACTACTTACGTTGTATACTAAAAGCAAATTCCATGTGAACTTCGGCACAGAGGCCGGATATGATGTCATTTCTGAGGACAAAAGCATTATATGTGAATGTTTTGCAGCAACAACACCGGACAGCAACTCCAAACTAGATAAGGATACTAGGAAAGTTAGTGAAGATGTAGTTTCAGAGCATAAATATGTGGTTTTCTATGCATCAAGTTCAAAGACTAAACATGTAGAGAATTTAAAGAGAAAATACAGCAATGTTGAAATAATAGCCTTAGAATGCATATAAAACCTGGTAGGATATAAGTATCCTTGCCTTTTAACAGAATTTGCAATAATATGTATTGTATAGTTGAAACGAAGAAATATGCGATTAATTTGCAATTAATATAATTTTGATTTAAATAATTCATTCATTGAGATAAGGTTGGTAATACGAAATGAGTGCTAAAGAAGCGAAAGCGAGGATTAAAATAAATAAATTACTTGAAGAAGCAGGTTGGAGATTCTTTGATGAGGATGGAAAACCAGCAAATATTCAAGTAGAGCCAAATGTTAAAATTTCAAAGAAACAAGTAGATGAAATGGGCGAAAATTTTGACAAGGTTAAGAATGGGTTTGTTGATTTTTTATTGCTTGACGACAAAGGGCATCCATTTATTGTGCTTGAAGCTAAATCAGAGGATAAAGACCCGCTGATTGGTAAAGAACAAGCCAGAGAGTATGCAAAGTCTTTATTCATAAAATATGTCATCCTGTCAAATGGAAATCAGCATTATTTCTGGAATATATACAAAGGTAATCCGCAGATAATCACCAATTTCCCTAATTGTGAAAGCATTAGAGAAAATAAGGCTTTTAATGCTGACCCAGCAAGACTATATAATGAGGACGTCAGAGAAGATTACATAGCGGTAGTCAAAAATCCAAGATACGCAGAAGCACCAGAATACCAGAATCCTGAAACAAGAATAAAATTCTTGAAGGATAGCGGCTTAAGGTTTTTAAGAGCTTATCAGCTCAATGCGGTCAAAGCATTGCAAAAATCAGTAAAAAAGGGTAATCAGAGATTTTTATTTGAAATGGCAACAGGAACAGGTAAAACTTTGACTTCTGCAGCAGTAATCAGATTGTTTCTAAGAAGCGGAAATGCGCACAGGATATTATTTTTAGTAGATAGGATTGAACTTGAAAACCAGGCAAAGAAGAATTTCCAAAATTATCTATCACCTGATTATCATACCGTTGTATTCAAGGAAAGTACAGAAGACTGGCGAAAAGCAGAAATCGTTGTTTCTACGGTTCAGACCTTGATGTTCAATAATAAATATAGAAAATACTTTAAGCCAACGGATTTTTCGCTGTTAATAGTAGATGAGAGTCATAGGTCAATCAATGGCAATTACAGAGCTGTATTTGAATATTTCTTGGGGTACAAGCTGGGACTTACTGCAACACCTAAAGATTATATAAAGAATGTAGATATTACAAAGCTGAAATCAACAGACCCAAGAGCATGGGAAAAGAGACAATTGTTGGATTCATATAAGACTTTCGGCTGTGAAAGTGGCGACCCTACATTCAGATATTCCCTATTAGATGGTGTTAAGGAGGGGTATCTCATAAACCCAACAGTGGTGGATGCAAGAACTGATATTACAACACAGCTTCTTGCAGATGAGGGATATGCCGTTATAAACCAAAACGAAGATAATGAGGATGAAGAAGAAATCTACTATGTAAAGGATTTCGAAAGGAAATTCTTTTCAGAAGAAACCAACAGAATGTTTGTTAAAACCTTTATGGAAAATGCAAAACGAGACCCTTTATCAGGTGAAATCGGAAAGAGTATTATTTTCTGTGTCAGCCGTAAGCATGCAGCCAAAATCACACAGATACTTAATGAATTTGCTGATAAATTGTATCCTGATAAGTATTACTCGGATTTTGCAATGCAGATAACGTCAGACATTATGAACACACAAATCTATACCGTTAACTTCCAGAATAATAATTTAAGTGGTACTACAAAGTTTCTAGAGAATTATAAGTCATCAAAAACAAGAGTATGTGTTACTGTTGGCATGATGACAACGGGGTATGATTGTGAGGATTTACTGAACATCGGGTTACTTCGACCTATCTTCTCCCCTACTGATTTTATACAGATTAAGGGCAGAGGCACAAGGAAGTTTGAGTTTAGCTATAAGGAAAAAACAGGGGCTCTTGTAACAGAACACAAGGCTGAAAAAGATACTTTTAAGCTATTTGACTTCTTCGGAAACTGTGAGTACTTCGAGGAGAAGTTCAACTATGATGAGGTAATCAAACTTCCAAAACCTCAGGGGAAAGGAAATGATATAAAGACACCGCCAGTAGGAAGTACCCAATATGAAAACTTCGACCCTGACCCACTCAGATTTTTTATTGAAACACCTATAGGCTATGAGGGCATGAAAATTGACCGTATGTTCTTTGATAAGTTTGAAAGTGAAGTTAAAGAAGACAGGACCGCAAAAGAGCAGTATGAGCAGGGTAACTATGCTGCAGTTCAGCACTATATTGAAGAACAAATTATGAATAAGCCATCAGAATACTATACTTGGGATAAGTTGAAACGTTCCATTGGTATTGACAGACGGGTAACGGTAAAGGAAATCCTTGATAAGATATTTGGAGCTATTCCTGCCTTTAAGTCAAAGAGAGAACTCATTGAAGATGAGTTTGAAAGTTATTTACTAACCAGACCAATAAAAGCTGATAAATATTCAGAAATCAAGCGTTTCTTTGAAACCTATATTATGGATAAAGATGTTAGACGGGTAATAGAGGATGAGAAATATCAGCTTCTTGGTACAGAGGTCAGCACATATACCATGTCGGACTTAAAGCGGTTAGGGGTAGAAAATATGAGACAGGTAGTAGATTATATCAATGATAATGTAAATGTATCAAGATTTGTTGCATAGGAGGAGCAGAATGTTAAACTTTGATGTTAAGAGAAAAATAAATACTTTAAGAGATATATTAGTAGGTAAAGTACCTGACCCCAAAGCACAGGTAGAACAGATTACAATTGCTTTGATATATAAATTCATGGATGATATGGATTTAGAGGGTATGGAATTTGGTGGCAGCAGGGAGTTCTTTAAAGAAGATTATGAAAAATATGCCTGGACTAGCATAATGCAGCCAGAAAACAGCGGACAGCAAAGGGCTAATTTATATGCAGAGGGTATTGATAAAATGAGCATGAACCCTCATTTGCCACAGTTATTCAGAGATATATTCAGAGGAGCTTATGTTCCATATCGTGATGCTGAAACATTAAATATGTTTCTGAAAGAAATTAATGATTTTAATTATGACCATAGCGAGGAACTGGGTAATGCTTTTGAATATCTGCTTTCAATAATGGGTAGTCAGGGTGATGCAGGGCAGTTTAGAACACCAAGACATATTATTGATATGATTGTTGACATTATTGACCCAAAGAAGACAGACAGTATACTGGACCCCGCTTGTGGTACAGCAGGATTTTTAATCAGTTCATACAAGCATATATTAGAGAAAAATAGAGATAAAGACGGAAACAGCACATTATCAGCAGACGAAAGAAAAAAAATGACTGATAATTTTGCGGGATACGATATATCCCCTGATATGGTTAGATTATCAAGGGTTAATATGTATCTTCACAAGTTTGCGAAGCCACAAATTAGTGAATATGATACTTTGTCCAGCCTTGATAAATGGGATGAAACCTATGATGTAATATTAGCTAATCCACCGTTTATGACACCAAAGGGCGGTATTATCCCTCATAACAGATATAGGATTCCAGCAAAGCGTGCAGAGGTATTGTTTGTTGATTATATAGCAGAACATTTAAATCCAACTGGTAGGGCTGGTATTATAGTTCCTGAGGGCATTGTATTCCAATCAGCTAACGCATATAAAGCACTTAGAAAATATTTAGTAGAAGATGATTTTCTCTATGCAGTAATATCACTTCCTGCTGGGGTATTCAATCCGTACAGCGGTGTAAAAACAAGCATTCTGCTATTTGATAGGACACTTGCAAAGCAAAAGGATGAAATTCCGTTTGTAAAAATAAATAATGACGGGTATGACCTGGGAGCACAAAGAAGAGAAGTAAAAGGCAGTGATATTCCAGAGGTAGTCAAGATAATTAAGGATTATCAGAGTGGTAATGATGTATCGGCTAATCCTCTTGTAACTATTGCAAGTAAAAAGGATATTGCCGAGCAAGATTATATTTTGGTTGGAGAGAGATATAAGGAAGCTAATGATATAAACACAAATTTTTCTATGGTCGAATTGGGAGGTATTTTAGATTATGAACAGCCTACGGATTATATTGTAGAATCAGTGGATTACGATGCAAGTTATGACATTCCCGTTCTTACAGCTGGACAATCATTTATTTTAGGATATACGAATGAAACAACAGGAATATTTAAAGAAAATCTACCGGTTATAATTTTTGATGATTTCACAACAGCATCGAAATTTGTCGATTTCCCATTTAAAGTTAAGTCATCGGCAATGAAAATATTGAAGCCCAAAGATGGTGTAAATTTAAAATATGTATATTACACTATGCAGAATATTCAATTTAACAGCGAGATACATAAGCGATATTGGATATCTGAGTATTCAAAAGTGAGAATTCCCCTGCCACCTTTACATATTCAAGAAGAAATTGTAAAGGAGATTGAGGGGTATCAAAAGATTATTGATGGTGCAAAGCAGGTTGTTGAGAATTATAAGCCGACTATCAAGGTAGACCCAAGCTGGGAAATGGTAAAGTTGGGAGATGTATGTGAGTATGATAGGCAAATGGTTAGTACAGATGATGGCTCCTTAGTATATATTGGAATGGAAGATATTGAAAGTAATACAGGAATAATTTCAAAAAGTGTTAAAGATAGAACGAATAATATAGGAACTGCAGGTGCTTATTTATTTAATGATAATCACATCCTTTACGGAAGATTACGACCGTATTTAAACAAAGTCGCTATACCTAATTTTAACGGTAAGTGTAGCACTGAGTTAATTCCTATATTAGTAAATGATTGCATGAATAAATACTTTTTAGGCGTTGTTTTGAGAAGCGATGATTCTGTTAAATTTGCTATTAGCACAAATACTGGTGCGAGGATGCCAAGGACAGATATGAATGCGTTTAAAAACCATCTTGTTCCATTACCATCTATGGAAGTCCAGGAACAAATAATATCTCAAATCAATGAGGAAATAGCAATTATTGAGAATAACAAGAGACTCGTTGAAATATTTGAACAAAAAATTATGGGCAAGATTTCTGAAGTCTGGGGTGAGTAATATGAGTGATATGGATGTAAATTACAAAATCACGGATTCAAACTATACAGACTATGAACACGAAGTGAATGAAGAAATATATTTACTATATGACTATTTACCAGTACTTTATAAAGACGAAAATGAAAGAGAATATGTACAGACTTTATTTGAAGCATTAACTCTTAGTTATTCTAATGGATTATATCAGTTTGCTTATATACAAATACACATGATATTTATGGTTTGTATTTATTTCTTATTATTAAAGCTAAACATAAGTACACCAGATGAGTTAGAAAAAGCAATTTACTATTTAAGCAAAGATAATCGAGCAAAAGATTTTTACGGGAGCAGTAATACAAGAAGTGGAGAATTATATTTTGGCAGTTTTGCTATGTTGAATGAGAGTGATGTTTTCTTACTGCTTAAAATAGCAGGCATGGATTCTGACTTGCAAGGCGAATTAAGAAAACTTGTTGAAGAACGCAATAAACAAGCACATGCAAATGGAAACATTACAATTTCATCACAATCTACCATAGACGAAAAAATTTCTAAATATATAAACACCTTAGAGCGAGTGCAAAAGCTATTCAAGCCGATTATTGAGAAAATGTATTTGGATACATTGGCAAATCCAGACTTTTCAGACTCGGAAAATCGGTCAGGATATTTCGATGATAATGAGCAGATACAAGAAGAGTTTGTGAAGCAGTTCTATTTATCCAAAAAGGAACTGAATGTTTGCAGAAAGGTAAATATCAATCAATTGTCAGAAAAAGATGGTTTTGAAGATATGAAAAACTTGCATATTGCACTTTGTAATTACTATAAAGGTTTGTCCGATGATGAGGCGGAATTAAGTGCTGTATGCTCTTAAATGTAGCGGGTACTGTATTTGGTTGTATAGACTGCATATTCCGGCGTATCCGGACGGCAATTCCGGAGGTATGCCGACACTAAACCGGCGTCTTATCAATTTTGCCAAACTATATAAAACGGTTACATTAATTCATATTTTTATTTGCTGCCTGTAAAAATATAATGGTAAAATAATGTAAAACGATGTATAATTGTGCCATATGACGGATTAATATGAGGTTTGAAATAATGGGCAAAAAAAAACATGTAAAAGTGAAAAAGAAAGTTGCCAAAAATATTCCTAATAACTATACTGGTTTTTTTGCATTTCCAAGCATGCCATCAGATAGAGAAGGCATAATTGAAAAGTCAATTAAGCAAATTAATTCTCAAGAAAACATATATAATTTCAAAATCACTAGCTGGACAAATATTAAGAAAACGTCATCTAGAATTATTTCAAACATACTGGAATGTATTGAGAAATCCGATGTTTTGATTGGAGATATTTCTGGACTAAATCCCAATGTCTTATTTGAAATAGGCTATGCTTTTGGTGCTAAGAAAAAATTATTATTGTTTATTCAAGGTTCTTCTTCATCTGAAAGACAGAGGGATATGAGTAATATAGAAATAATATCTGGATTAAATATTGAACCATATGAGAATTGGGAACAGTTAGTGGAAAAAATTCTATCAAATATACCAGATATTTTTTCCAATAGAGAACCAGAGATTAGCAAGTATGGCTATAACTCACAAAGTAAAGTGAATCCTCAAGATAGAGGCTTTTTTATGAAAGGCATTACTAATCATCAAAATGGGATAAATGCTCTATCCTGTTTTAAAAACATTTTTACTAACTGTGTCGTAGATGATTGGAATGAAGATGTTTCACAAACACTGCTGTTTTATATTAAGGAAATAGACAAATCATCTGGAGTAGCTGCTCTGTTTATTGATAAAAGTTGGGATTATAGCTCAAAAATTAATGCAAGATTCTCTTTTATTTGCGGGATGGCATTGGCTATGAAAAAAAATGTACTTATGATTGGTATGCCTGGGTTCATATCACCACTAGACTACCGAGATATTATGGTAACAGGGAATAACAATGATAGAATTAGCAAGGCTATAATTGATAGGTTTAGAACAAATCTTGAAACACCCACTGCTAAATTACTTTCGCCTGACTTGCTAGAAAACAAAAAAGATATAGATGTTAGTAGTTTATCTATCGAAAAAGTACAAGGGAAAAATAGTTCTGGGAATTTACTAAATAATAACCTTACAAAAGAAGATAAGGAAATAATATTAATCGATGTAAATATAGGAAATTCAATAGCAGAAAATGAAGAACATGAGTTATACGAATATTTTATAGAAACGGGACAATATCACCAAGCATTAACGTCTAAACAGGCAATTATAGTGGGTAATAAAGGTTCAGGCAAAACCGCTTGCTTTTATCAAGTAAGAGATTATCTGATGGAAAGCAACCCCAAGAATCTTATTTGTGAAATAAAACCCGCTGATTACAAAATGGAACGGTTTCTTGGAAGTTTAAAACTACTGGAAGAAGGGGAAGGTCTTATTGGGCATGTCCTGGAAAATGTTTGGAAGACAATAGTTTATTCTAGTATATTGGATACTTTATATCGAGAAATTGATACACGGCCAACATATATTGAGCTAAAAAGTTCAGAAAAAGCCCTTATTGACTTTGCTAAAAAGCATTTGGAGTTAATTAATTCTCCTTTTGAACAAAAACTTGAAAAAGCATGTAACTGGTTAAGTGATGTAGCACTTGACGTAGATAATTTTTCCAAAAAAATTCACGACGAATTTTTATCTCAAGCAAAGGTTATTATGCAACCTATATTAAGTCAAAGGAATAAAATTGTAATACTTCTTGATAACCTTGATAAAGCTTGGGAAATTAATAGTAATTTGCATTTACAAGCTCAATTATTTTTTAATTTACTAGGGATACATCGCAGATTACATTCGGATTTCGATATAGATAATGTATCGGTTTTAATCTTTATGAGACGAAATATTTTTGAATATATACTTGAAAACGTTGCGAGGGAACCTGATAAGCTCAATGCAGAGGCCATAGAATTAACATGGAATGATAAAGATGTTTTACTCCGAGTTCTTGAGGAAAGATTTAAAATCGCATCGAGCCATTGGGGAAAAGTAATAGAAGACCCATGGAATACATTTTTCAAATGGGAAAACAGAAATATGCCGTTAACGGAATGGCTCTACCAATCTGTACTACCCAGACCAAGAGACCTAATACGGTTTATTCAAAAGGCAATAGAAATAGCAATTAGCCATAACCACTCTGAAATTCAA
>JAEYRF010000101.1 GCA_023409615.1 Bacillota bacterium
AGTGTATGCGGAGCTGTATAATTCACAATTTCAATAGTACAATTTCTAATGGGGGCAAGCCCCCATACCCCATCGCTACGGGCGAAATGAATTCGCCCTGCGCTACACTTCGTACGCCACGCCTAAACGTGGCGTACGAACAATGTCAGTGGACTGTGACGTTGTTCAAACAGTTGGGGTGAGTTTATATGACTTGCCGCTTTCGGCGTAAAAAGTAAATCCAATATCTGTTTTCTCCACAGATACCTGCGCACCATCACATACCACATTCAGCATATCCCCGACAACCTCAACATGTTCGCTGAATTGCGGTCTGACAACAGCCTCCTCAAGCTTCCCATCCTTCCACTTCAGATCTACACCCCGGGCTCCGCGTGCACGCAGCCCTATAACACTCCCTTCCTTCCATGAAACAGGCAGTGCGGGAAGGAAATGTAACGCAATATGGCTTTGCAGCAAACATTCTATCATACCTGCTGTAGCGCCTAAGTTTCCATCTATCTGGAAAACAAGGCCTGCATTGAAGAAGTTACGCTCGGCGGAATTTGTGAGCATCATCCTGATACCCATGTCTGTTTTAACGCCATCCAAAAGACGCGCATTAATGTTTATATACCATGCCAGCGGCCAACCTCTCTTGCCTGCGCCATTTTCCACACGTAATTCCAGTGATTTATTGACAGCCTGCATCAGTTCCGGCGTATCGCGCCAGTTAATTCCACTGCCTGGGTAACAGGCAAACAAATGAGAAATATGACCCATACCCGGCGTGAGCTCGGGATACTCATGAGTCCATTCAAGCAGCTGTCCCTTTGAGCCGATCTTGTCTTCCGGCAGACGGGAAGCGATATCCGCAAGTGTTTTTGACATTTCAGGGTCCACACCAAGAAGATGCTGTATCTCAATGCATGCAGCGAAGTACTCGCGCAGAATCTGATTATCCATTGCCGGTCCGGCACAGATAGGCGTATCATATCCATCTGGCAAGAGATAGCGGTTTTCAGGTGATACGGACGGGCATGTAACGAGCTTTCCATCCACTTCGATCAGGAAATCCTCATAGAATAGAGCCATATCACGCAGAACCGGATACATCCTGCGCAGGAAATCCAAATCCTTTGTATACAGGTAGTGTTCCCAAACATGAAGGCCAAGCCATGCCCCGCCGGTCACCCATGGCATGGATGCCATATACCAGTCCTGTGGCGCACAATCACCATAATAATCTGTATTGTGATGACAAACCATTCCGCGCATTCCGTACATGACTCTGGCTGTTTCCCGGCCTTTTTCCTGCATTGTCTCCAATAGATCCATTAACGGCATATGAAGTTCCGATAGATTACAGACCTCTACAGGCCAGTAGTTCATCTGCAGGTTGATGTTTATAGTGTACTTGCTGTCCCACATCGGTGTGAACTCGGCATTCCATATCCCCTGCAGGTTAAGAGCCGAGCTTCCTTCACGCCCACCGGAAACAATAAGATAGCGGCCGAATTGGAAATACAGCGCTGCCAAAGCGGGATCATCAGCACCTTCGCGAACTGCTTCGATTCTTTTATCAGTCGGTAATGACGATGCCTGGCCTAAATCCAGAACACAACGGTCCATCAAAGAGGAGAAGTCCTTAACATGTTCCTCCAGCAAAGCATTATAGCCCTTTTTCTCCGCTGCATCTAATAGTCTGAACACCTCAGAGGTGGGATCTTCTGAACGGTTAGAGGTCGATGATGCCAGATACATTATTACTTCGCTACAATTTCGCGTAAGCAGCTGTGAGACTGGATTATGCAGTTCGCCATCACACACCACCCGTACTGCTGTTACGAATTCTACTTCGGCATCGTGTCCACGCATGAGGAATGTATTATCATTCACTGCTCGAATGGAATCTGCACTTGGCGCCGGCCAACCGCCTCCACTCACCTTCCGTCCCGGCCTTCGGTCATCCATGGCAATTGCGTCTGATATTCCTTTACGGTTCAACCTGATATCCAGGTTTATCGCCCCGGGAGTTTCGCTTACAAGGCGCAAACACATTACCTGCGCAGGGTGGCTAATAAACATTTCCCGGCGGTAGTGAATTCCTTCCTGTGTATGTTCGATACTGTGCAGACCTGTAATCAGGTCAAGGTCAGACAAATAGTCCTCAGCACCGGTGCTGTTTGGAGGTGAACCTATAGCAAAAGGCAAGTGCTGATTCAGAGCGATATTCAGCTCACCCAATAACGTGTAGTGACGCATACATTCCGGTGTGCCTGCCATGTATTGCATTATGAGTTCCTCGGCATGGTATATGTCACCCGAAAGTACGAGTCGCTGTATTTCCGGAAGCTTTTCCTTGAGCGAGGGATTGTTGCGATCCATAAATGTGCCATACCAAAGCGAGTCGTCGTTTAGCTGTATCCGTTCAAGATTGGTGTGACCGTAGACCATTGCACCGAGTCTGCCATTGCCCAGCGGCAATGCATCATCCCAGACATCTGCCGGCGTATTGTAGCGAAGGTGAAAAGGATGTCCCATAGAGATCATCTCCCGTCTTAGTGTATTATGATTTTTTCTTCAGAACGTGCGCCCGCGGGGCGCACATGGCATAAATGCCCAAACGAGTTTGCTTTTAGGCAACCTCGTTTGGGCATTTTCTGTTTATAAAACGATTACTTGCCCTGCTTCTTAGCTACATCTTTTAGGTGATTCTCTGTCATTAAGTCTTTTACCTTCTGAAGACCAGCTTCTTCCATTTCCTTCATTCCTGCTTCATATGCTGCGTTGAATTCTCCATCATCTTTGGCAAGAACCATTTGTGATAGGTATTTGTTCCAGATATTCTTAATTTTTGCATAAGCTACACCTTCACTGGAGGTAGGATCAGGATCCAGGCTGTCCAGTCCAAGATTCCATATGTCCACACCATAGCTGCTTACTGATCTCAGGTAGTCTTCAAATGCCTTTGGTGCCATTGCAACCTTTTGCCAGCCTGCCCACTTAGATCTCCACATCAAAAGTCTTGCCTCAAAACCATATTTATTGGAAAAGTTTGCTGCATCAGTTTCCATTTCCTGTAATATTTCAGGCTTGTACTGGGGCCAACCGTCAACCATATCATATGTTTCCCCTTCCTTGCCGAAAAGATTTGTCAACTGGCCTTCATCGGACCAGCTGTACTCAAAATACCTGAGAATACGTCCAGGATCTTTGGCATTTTTGGTTACCATCGAAGCAACCCAACCCGCACCTCTGCCTCCTGCATACTGTGGTTCCTTACCATTATACTTGACGTATGGCAGCGGAACGTAGGTTTTTGCCTCATCGTTTGTTAAGGCCATAACCTTAGGATTATGGGATTTCCAAACATCAATGGGGAAGCTTCCTGTGACAGCAAACTGTGCCGAATCAGTTGTCTCACCAAAGTTCTCATGCTTCATGATAAGCGTGTCAACACTGATAAGACCTTCTTTATAAATCTGATTCAAGAACCTGACAGCTTCTACATAGTTTGGACTTTCAAAAATCATTTTAATTTTATCATTTTCTAAATACTGATCTTTCGATAAAGTCTCCGGCGCAAAAATACCGGCAAAGTACTGCATAGTACTACTGCCCGCCAAACCCCACTGATTTACATCCAGAGGCGGTTCAATCGCGAACGGTTTTACATCAGGGTATTTCGACTTGATATCCTTCAGCAATTGAAGAAGCTGTTCCGGCGTTTCTAACGACGGGCTTCCAAGACCTTCATATATACCCTTCTGTATAAACAGCGGTCTTGCATTATGCTTCTCAAGGCCTTCCTCATGCTCTTCCTTTGTAGAAAAGAAAGAGGGCAGATAGTAAAGCTTTCCATCTTCCTGCTTATGATAAAGCTTGACATCATCAGAGATCATATCCATCATTTCCGGTGCATATTCTGCAGACAGATCATCAATTGAATGGATCTCTCCTGCTTGGATCAATTTCTTAGTCTCAGGCGAATTCCATTCAAGAATCAAAGCATCCGGAAGATCATTACCTGCGATCATTACATTGAGGTATTCCTTTTCGTTTCCGGTTGGAATAATGATATTTGGAGTAACGCCGGTTGCCTCAGTGATATACTTTTCTACAAGAGATCCTCTCCAAGGGTAACCATCACCCCACGCTGCAAAAAAGTACAGGTCGAACTCGAACGGTGAAGTGTCCTTTTTCCAGGACGGTTCTGAACCATCCGGCTGCTGAGCACTTTGATCTGTAGTTGTTCCTGGTGCTACATTACCATCTGCATTTGTTGTTTCCTGTGCAGGATTTTTGGAGCCTTCTCCACAGCCTGTCAGCACCATGGAGATGGACATTAATATTGCTAAAGCTATAGCAAATACCTTAAACTGCTTTCTTACCATATTATTCTCCTCCTTTTGATAATTCTTATATGCTCATCCGGTTCCGGAAACCGGTATTAGCCTTGTGAACTTACCCTTTCAATGATCCTATCATGACGCCTTTAACAAAATATCTTTGTAAAAACGGATACGCAAGGACAATCGGGAATGCAGTAATGACCATTGTCGTCAGTCTGATGGAAGTTGAACTAATCCCCTGTGTTGAAACAAAACCCGCTGCCTTTGCATTCACAGATGCGGATTGAATGGATTTAACCAGATACTGTTGCAACGTCTCAAGCTTCCTTCCTCCATACAGGAGGGCATCAAACCAGGAATTCCAATGAAACACGCCATTAAATAAGGCGATGGTAGCGAGGATTGGCATAGATATTGGAAGAATCAGTTTGAAAAAAATCACAATATCATTTGCTCCATCAATCCTGGCTGATTCCTCAATTTCAGCAGAAATTCCCTTGAAAAAAGCCAGCATAATAAACGCATTGAAAGCATTAAAGAGATTGGGGATAATAAATACTAGGAAATTGCCCTGCAGCTTGAGACCATGAGCAATAAGTAAATAGCTCGGAATCAGCCCCCCACTGAAATACATTGTAACCAGAGCCATCCCTACAAAAAACCGACGACCAAGAAGCGCTTTCTTAGATATCCCATAGGCAAATGCTGCTGTAAATAGCACTGCACTGGCGCTCCCTATGACTGTTCGTGCTATTGTAATGAACGCTGCTTTCAATATAGCCTTTTCTTGTAAGACATATTGGAAATTAACAAGAGAAAATTTTCTTGGAAGCAAGTAAACCGGCCCCTTTAATAAATCAATCGGATCATTCAGGGACGATATAATAACATAATAAAAGGGATATAAGGTTGCCAGTATTATACAGCACATAAAAATCATATTAAAAATATCAAAAACGTTATCTCCAGACAATCTACGAGTTCTTTGCATCGTTATTCCTCCCCTAGTACAGACTTTCTCCGGTCAATTTTTTTGAAATAAAATTCGAACCTGACAGCAGGACTACTGCAGCTACGGATCTGAATAGACCTACTGCAGTAGCGTAGGAATACCTGGATAACAAGATTCCCATCCTATACGTATAGGTGTCAACGATTTCAGTTACATCCTGGATCATGGAATTAGACAGTAGGTACATCTGCTCGAACAAACCGAAATTGGAGCTGATAAGCCCTCCTATACTAAATATCAGTAAAATTACAATGGTAGGTTTGATAGAAGGCAGAGTTATATACCATATCCTGGCAAATCTTTTCGCTCCATCCACAGTAGCTGCTTCATACATTGTTGGATCAATGCTGGTTATCGCCGCTATATAGATTATCGAATTCCAGCCAAAGGATTTCCACACCTGAGACACTATTATCAAAGGCGGTATGAATTTAGGAGTTGCAAGAAACGGTATGGCTTCGTCAATAATATTTAGCTTGACCAAAAGTCCGTTAACCATTCCACTATCTACAGCAAATACCATATAAATTAAACCGATTACAAATACCCACGAAATAAAATGAGGGAGATAGCTTACCGTCTGAACAAACTTCTTGAACCTCGTGTGTATCAGCTCATTTAATAAAAGAGCAAAAATAATTGGGAAGGGAAAACCAACGACAAGATTCAAAACACTGTAACTAATCGTATTCCATAATGAATTAAGGAAGTATTTATCCGAAAAAGCCTCAACGAAATTCGCAAAGCCCACCCAAGGGCTTTTAACAAAGGCTTCCAGAGGACCCAGATAAGGATTATATTCCATGAATGAAATAATTAGGCCAAGCATAGGAATATAATTGAATATCAGCATCCACAAAGCAACAGGAAGTACTAAAATCATTAGATACCTCTGTTCCCAGAAAACTTTGCTGATTGATCTTTTTCCTTTCAATGATTGAGCTTGATTCATTGTGTCACACACCTCTCCAAATGCTCCCATTAATGATAGAACAATCATGTAATTATGTTGGTATTATGCCCAGAAATGCTTTCAATACTATTATAGGTCGGGTAAATTTCGGGGTCAATTTTCAATACCAACTCTTCTATCAAAAATTAGGGAACATCGGAAGTTTCGGTATGGTGATATTTACCGAACACCCGATACCGGGACGGCTGAAAATGGTAACCTGCGCATTCTCTCCATATACTGACTTCAAACGCTCCACAATATTGTGGATTGCATAACCGCTTTCTCTCTTTCTAATAACGTGGCCTCTGCTGATAATGTCCAGTGTATCTTTGCTCATGCCTACACCATCATCTATCATTGTAAAGTATAGGTTATCTTCATCATGCCTAAGTCTCACTACCATTGTGCCTTTGCTGTCTTTTGGAGCGATTCCATGGCTGATAGTATTCTCCGCTATGGGTTGGAGGATAATTTTTATCATTTTAAAGCTAAGAGCTTCCTCATCAAGATCATATTCCACATGGAACATATTCTCAAAACGGATCTTCTCAATTTCTACATATGCTTTCAGAAGATTTATTTCATCTTCAACAGTAATGAACGAGTTGCCTTTGCTGAGCACCAGCCTATAAAATTTTGATAGCTGAAATGATAAATCGTCAATATTTTCAGCGCTGATCTTTCTCGCCATCCATGATATTGTAGAAAGGGCATTGTATAAAAAATGCGGGTTGATTTGCGCCTCCAAAGCCTTCAGTTCAGACTCCTTTTCCATGATCTGCGCCTTATATACCCGCTCTATCAGGTCATGGATCCTGTCTGTCATGTGATTGAAGCTCTCCGCCAGCTCTCCCAGTTCATCATGATTTTCCACCTGTAACTTAATGTTTATGTTTTCATCCCGAACTGACTTTAATCCCTTGACCATAATTTTCAATCTCCTAGTAAGGCGATTGGTGACAAGATGAATGATGATGCCAAATAGAATGAGCGTTATAAATATTACACCGATGCTGATTGCTTTATAGTCCGGGTTGTCATTTACAAGCATTTCCAGAGGAGTGATGCCAACAAGGCGGCATCCAATGCCGTCCAATTGAGTGGAATATGACACAAACTGATCATTTTTAAACGTGAAGACACCATTTGGGTCTTTATTGGACAGTGATGAAATAAAACCAGCTTTATATTCCTCCGGCATATTTATATGAGTATTATCATAAATGGCATTCCCCTGGTTATCAAACACCATATAATACGAAAGAATATCTTTGTCCTTCTTAAGACTCTCAAAGAGTACCTTTCCAGGAATTTCAATCTCTAATATTCCAATACAACTCTTATTTTTAAACGATATCATCTTTCGATATAATGAAAAAACCTTTTCCCGCCCTACATTTCCTTCAACCTTGTTTGTCTTTGAATCGTGAATCGGGCTCCATCTCTCCAGCAGTGTACTATCTTCCATGAACCCGCTATACCATTGTTCATTTTCAATCTTACTCATCTGAAATATACCGTTCCAGTCAGCCGGAAACGATGTGTTATTAGTATATAACATGGTGTAGTATATATTTTTGTTTTGTATGATATAGTTTTCAAACAACGGGGCAAAAGTATAAGTATAGTTTTCAAATCCCCGGAGGTTATTTTCAAAGGGACTCTCTATAAATTCTAGTATATGAGAATTATATGCAATAGATACAGAGGTCCTTTTCATACTCTCTATCTTTTGATTAACAATCTCTCTTTCCTGCAGAATGCTTTGCTTTGTCAGAAGCTCAGCTTGATGGATTATAGACTGGTTCATTCCGGTAATGATGTAAATACCGGTAGCAATAATTGGCAACGCTATAATTATGAAATAGGCCAGTGTAAGCTTTCCCGCCACACGCATATTACCATAAAGCCTTGATATGTTCCTATAAATCCCAATTATCTTATTCATAGAATCCATTCTTGTTCATGAATTTTTTCTGGTAATCTGCCGGACTGATACCATGATTTTTCTTAAACACAGTGCAAAAATATGCAACATTGATAAAACCGACTGCCTTTGCTGTATCCATAATGTTTTTCGTTCCCGAAAGTAGTAATTCCTCCGCTCTTTTCATTCTGAAATCTGTCAGGACATCTGTAAAACGCTCTCCCATATGCTGTTTGAACAAACATCCCAGATAATTAGGAGACAATTCCAGTCTGTGGGCTATAGTCGCAATACCGATACTATCTGCATATTCGTTTTGTATTATATCATTTACTTTCCCGACGATGTTTTTTTCTCTGTTCTCCTTTTTTTCTGCAATATAACTATTCGTATAGCACACAAGTTCCGAAAGCCATTTCAATATATCTTCCAGCCTGATGAAACCATCCAGTATCTGTTCTATGTCCTCTTTTATTAATCCGAGATGTTCCAAGGAACCATCATAACTTAACAGTAAAGTCGACAGCTCACTGATTAAACCGGTTATGAAATCACATATCAGACCTTTATCAGCAGACTGATTCCGAATGAAATTAAACAACTCATCCAGTAAGACATTAGCATCACAGACATCTGATGATACAATCCCATTGAGTAACTTCCCTGAATATCCTGCTACAGCAGAAAAAAAATCGAATATCTCCGTTTCAGATATTTCTTCTCTGAATGGGATGTCATCATAGAAGAGAATCTCCGCTTCCTTCATAAAAAAAAGATGATTCAATGCTGCTCCGGCTTGGGCAAAAGACCCGGCAAATTCCTGCAATGTCCCGGAAATTGAACCGACTCCTGTTACAGCTTCAAGTAGTTCAACGCTTTCATTTTCCTGCCTGATACGTCGGAATACATCACTTATATATTGTCTGGCATCAATTCCGGCTGGCAGGCATATAATCATCTCGTTAATTTCGGTATGATTTTGTGCAGTTATTCCTTCCTCCCCTACTGCATTGCGTATTGCTCTGTATAATTCTCTGAGATATGTCTGCCTTTCGCCAGCCGTCTTGCCCCGGAATAACGAAAAAGCTCCAAACCTTATTACAACAGCCATACATCCATCTTTATAGAAATCACTGTCATAATATCCCACAACATTCTGATCCATCTGATGGTTAAAATGGTCATCAATAATACTCAACAGAAATCTCTCTCTATCATCATACATGCTCTCATTAATTTGGTGCTTTAAGACACGTAAACTCTCTGCCTGGCTGCTTTCCTCGGATATACTTTTTACTGTTCTATCCAGAACGCCAAGAAGCTGATCCTTTTGTATAGGTTTGAGCAGGTAGTCGAAGACACCAAGTTGAATTGCTTCTCTGGCATATTCAAAATCATCGTATCCCGTAATAATAATTACCCTGCAGTCAGGCAAAATCTGCTTTACCTTACCGGTAAACTCCATCCCATCCATAATCGGCATTTTTATATCAGTTATAACAATATCAGGCTGATATTCCTTTGCCAGTTTCAGACCCTGGACTCCATTTGTTGCTGCGCCGACAATACTAATACCCAGTTCGGTCCAGTCTAAAAAATTGATCATTCCCTCCCTTTCCCATTTCTCATCCTCGACAATCAACAGCTTGTACATATTACAACCTGCCTTTCAGGATATCCTTGTAATCACTCGGACTTATACCGAACCTGTTCTTGAAAAGCGTACAGAAGTACGAAGAATTACGTATGCCAACTGTTTCTGCCAGGTCGCCTATCTTGATTTTTTTGGTCTGGAGTATCTCTCTTGATTTATCTAATCTATAATCATTTAAATATTGGCTGAACTGCTTTCCTGACTGCTTTTTAAAAATACTGCCAATATAATAAGGTGAGAGATTGATTTTTTCAGATACCAGCTTCAAATCCAGTTCATTTGTATAACTGCTTTCAATAATTTCTATCACCTTTTTTACAACTTCATCTTCGCCGTCACTTTTCATATCTGTATTCTGTGTCGCAATTCTTTTCAGGAAGTTCATAAGATAATGTCTGGTCTGAGAAAGGGACTCCTGTGCAGTAATCTCTGTAACAAACATTCTATTATTCAACTCATTTTCTTCACTGACTTTACATGTATCATCAGGCATATCTGTTAAAGATCCAATAACAGTTTCCAGGGAAAAGCTGCTAAGCAGCATTTTACTGATCGAAAGATTCTCTCTTAGTATTGATAGAAAATCATCAACTAATAAGGCGCTGTCATCATTATCAAACTTTTGATTACCATATAGGATTTTCTTCGTTATGGATTTAGTCTTCAGAATCTGCAGTCCCGCTTTATCTCTATACTTACGGTCAGCTTCTTGCATTTTACTAAAAAAAAGCAGATCTCCATATTCCGCAAGAAATCGGAAACTGATTGCTTCCTTCGCCTGTATATAGGATTGGGGTGCCTCGGCAAAGCTATCAACTACCTCGCCGATCCCAATGATTGCTTCGGTCCCAAGCTTGTTTTTGAGATCGTCTCTTAGCTGTAGAAATTTTAATTCCAGTTCCGATTGTCCATCAGGAGCGTCCATACATAGAACTGCCTCTTTAAACGGCTTACTAAATGAAAACGCAATTCCTCTTTCTGTTAGTATCTTTTTAAATGCGTCTTCCCTTTTCTGACTTTGGCTCAAAGATAGTATCGCTGAAACTTTCTTTCCCTGTTCTTTCAACCCGTTTATTTTAAGCAGCTCATGAACGTATTCCAGCCCAGTCTTGGATTCCAGCAGATCCAAGAGCAGGTGATCCTTATTTATATTAATATAATCCATCCACCGGTCCTTGAGTACATCTGCCTCATTTTTTTTACTTTTTTCTTCGTCAAGATCCTTCAATACACGAAAAATGACATCTTCAAGGCTTTTCTTGTCAATAGGTTTTAAAAGATATGCAAACGCATGGAAGTTAAAGGTTTGTTTTGCAAATTGGAAGTCATCATATCCGGTAAGTATAATGATTCTTGCCGTTGGAAGGATAGTCCGAATATTTCTTGACATCTCGATACCATCCATTTTAGGCATCTTGATATCTGCCAGTATTATATCCGGCCGATATGATTCTGCCATGGCCAAGCCTTCTACACCATTACATGCACAGCCTGCCATTTCAATTCCAAGGCTGCCCCAGTCAAGGAATTCACGCAGACCTTCTCTTTCCCACTTCTCATCTTCTACTATCAGCACCCGGTACATAAGACATCCCCTATAGAGTTGAAAAAGTATTAGCAAAATAAAATTTTATCATTTATCACCTGCCTGCGCAATAGCATATGAACCGCGCAGGGTTCACTGTACACTATCTGCAGTAATGCTGACATTGCTTAACTTTTCTATTTATATGGAATTTGATTCTTTTTATACTGTCTTGGTGTCGTGCCGATATATTTCAAAAACAGACGGTTAAAAGATCTTGTTGAATTAAAGCCGGCATTAAAAGCAACTTCTGTAATACTCATATCTTCACTTGTAAGGAGTCTGCAGGCATCTGATATTCTAAGTGTTCCAATATACTCACTGAAGCTCATATGCAGTTTTTGCGAGAAAAGACGAGAAATATAATACTTGCTGATATGCAGCGCCTTTGACACTGCCTCCAATTGTATGTCCCCTTTGAAATTTTCAGAGCAGTAATTCAAAATATCCTTAATAACATTAGAATCTGGTGATTTCGAATCTTCAAACCTCATCATTTGAAACAGCTCACTTAACAGTACCAAAAAATACCCCTTGATACATGTATTATAGAATAGTCCCTTCTGCATGTTGACCTCAACTATGCTATTTACAAGTGGAAGAATTTTCTCATTTTCAAATGCTCTTTCAATCACAGGAGACACCGGAAGCTTGTTTTTAAATACATTCATGAATTCAGGACATAAATCGGCAGGAAAAATGCTCAGAAAATACCTCTCGTGATCTATTTTCTGATATTGATGTATTTGATTCGGGAAAATGATAAAAGCATCTCCTGCATTGACAATATACTCCTTTGAGTCCACCAGAAGCCTGGTACGGCCCTCCATCATATACGCAAGCTCAATGTGATTGTGCAGATGCGCCCCAAAGGCCAAACCGTCTCCATAATGTGCCCGTATAGACAAATCTTTATTTTCATAAAAGAACTTCATATGTATCTATCCTCATTAAACACAGCAATTATTGTCTAATTTAGCGCTCTTTTTTACTTGTATCGTATCACTTCCTGACTTAAAATACAATTGAGAGTCAATTGTTACCTCAATTACTCAATTGTTAGGAGGAGCTGCTTATGATGTTTCCAATCGCATTACAACTGTATTCTGTTAGAAATGAGCTGGAAAAAGATTTTTCTGGGACACTCAGGAAAGTCAAGGCATTCGGTTACGATGGTGTTGAATTTGCAGGACTTTATGGCAACAAAGCGGCAGATGTCAGTAAAATACTGAAGGAAATCGGGCTGGTTCCACTGTCGGCTCATGTTCCATTTTCCGACCTTATTGCAGATCCGGGAGGGGTTATAGGTGAATATGCGGAAATTGGCTGCAAATATATAGTCATACCATACCTTACACCTGAGTATCGCCCTAATGCAGAAAAATTCAACGAAGTAATTGAAGGTGCCAGGATAATAGGCGAAGCAGCAAAAGAAGCAGGTTTGACACTGCTTTACCACAACCATGATTTTGAATTCCAAAAGGTAGATAGCAAATACGCATTGGATGTTTTATACGGGAGTGTATCAGCAGACCTGTTAGAAACTGAGATAGACACATGTTGGGTAAGTGTCGCCGGTGAAAATCCATCAGACTATATCAGAAAATACTCCGGACGCTCACCTGTCGTTCATTTAAAGGACTATGTAATGCCGGGCAAAAAGCCGGATAAAATGTATGAGCTTATTGGAATAGAGGATGATACAAATGGTGCTGAAGCAACAGCTTTTGAATTTCGTCCATTAGGCCATGGTGTGCAAGACTTTGCAGAAATACTGAAGGCCTGCAGGGATGCCGGCACCCAGTGGGTTGTAGTGGAACAGGATGCTCCATCCATGGGTAAAACCTCATCCGAATGTGCCGAAATAAGTATCCAATATTTGAGAACCCTAAAATAATAAAACTATATACACTGGAGGGACATTTATGTCAGATACTGTACTGAATCAATTTGCACCGCCGGCTGAAAATGAAGAAGCAATTGATATCACAAAAAAATTAAAGTTCGGGATCATAGGAACAGGCTGGATTGCTGAATCTCACGTCGAAAGCCTGAAACAGATGCCTGATGTTGAAATCGTTGCAGGTGCCGACCTGCTCACCGGAAAGGCCGAGAAGTTCTTTAAAAAATATGGTCTGCCGGAGGTAAGGTGTTATCCGGATCATAAAACAATGCTAAATGCAGAGGAATTGGATGCCGTATGTGTATGCACATATAACAGTACACACGCCGAATGTACTATAGATTCATTGAAAAAAGGCGTGAACGTTCTGCTGGAAAAACCAATGTGTATTACAACCGACGAGGCTGTTGAGATCATAAAGGCAGAAAAACAGAGCGGCAAGCTTTTATCTATCGGTTTTCAACCCCGCATGGATGATAACATGAAGATGATCAGAAAAATTGTTCAATCCGGCGAGCTCGGTCAGGTTTACTATATTCAGACCGGCGGTGGGCGCAGAAGAGGCATTCCCAACAGCACCTTCATTGAAAAGAAGACTGCAGGTATCGGTGCTCTGGGTGACATCGGCTGTTATTCGCTGGACATGGTGCTAAATGCAATTGACTATCCAAAGCCCCTTACGGTTTCAGGATATAAATCTAATTTCCTTGGAACAAACCCGAAATACAATAATCCGGCTGATGCGGCCAGATTTGATGTGGACGATTTCGCCGCGGCATTTATCCGCCTCGATGGCGGAATTATTCTGGATTTCAGAATTGCATGGGCAATGCATATCGACACTCCCGGCGATACGATCATAATGGGTACAGAGGGTGCTCTCAGAATTCCGTCTACAGAATGCTGGAACGGCACGGTTGGCGGACCTATGAAATTATACAGAGATGTAGCCGGCAGACAGATAGAGGTGGAGATCCCGCTATGTCCACAGGAAGACAGCTTTGGAGGCCTTTTCTACAAAAAGCTTCGTTCCTTTGCCAATGCAATAAAAAATGGCACCGGAGCACCTGTGCCATCGAGCCAGATTTTCTACAACCAGGCTATTATCGATGGCATCGTGAAGTCTGCCGAGCTTGGCCGTGAAATCGAAATTGAGCTTCCTGATATAAGCTGAGTCAAGATTGATGATATTTTGCAGAGTGTTGATCACCGCATTGCTGCAGATGCGGTGATCAGCCAAGTCTCTTTTTAAATTCCGAAGTTAATGCCGGAAGCACCTCAAGCAAGTCTCCGACGATTCCAAGTGTTGCGACCTTAAATATTGGTGCATCAGGGTTTTTGTTTATTGCGATTATTGTATCCGATGATGACATCCCTGCAAGATGCTGAACAGCACCTGATATGCCGCATGCAAAGTATACTTTGGGACCTACAGTCTTGCCGGTCTGACCCACCTGATGGCTGTAATCTATCCAGCCTGCATCGACAGTTGCGCGCGATGCTCCGACAGCTCCGCCAAGAACATTTGCCAGTTCTTGCAATAATGCAAAGTTTTTCGGGTCGCCAACACCTCTGCCTCCCGATACAATGATATCAGCTTCTGTGAGATTTACTTTTTCAGACAATGTTGTAACGATATCAATTACCTTCACTTTTATATCTTCAGGTATCATGATGTCCGGTCGAATGATTTCCCCGTTTCTTGAGATGTCCTGTTCAAGTGCTTTCATAACTTTTGGCCTGACAGTAGACATCTGCGGTCTGTGATTCGGGCAAATAATAGTAGCCATCAGGTTGCCGCCGAATGCAGGACGCGTCTGAAGAAGTAATCGCTTCTCCACATCAATCTCCAGCTTTGTGCAATCCGCCGTCAATCCTGTATTTAACCTTGAAGCTGCCCTCGGTGCAAGTGAACGGCCATAGGTGGTAGCTCCAAGAAGCACTATCTCAGGCTTGTATTTGCTGATAAGCTGTACAAATATATCAGAATACGATTCGTCATTAAAATTCTTCAAGGAAGGATGATCCACCAGATATACCTCATCAGCGCCATAAGTGATGAGTTTCTTTGCGGTCTGCTCTACATTGTCACCCAGAAGTACTGCCGCAAGCTTTACATGAAGCTGATCCGCAAGCTTTCTACCCTCGCCAAGCAACTCAAGCGCAACATTCGAGACCTCTCCATCCTTCTGTTCTCCAAATACCCATACATCTTTATAAAGTGAGATGTCAAAGTCGTTGTCCACCTCATCCTTACTAAAATCAATTGCATTAAACTTGCATGAAGAGACACATGCTCCGCAAAGAGTGCAGTTATCCTGTATTACCGCTTTTTTTTCATTAACCTTGATAGCATTGAACGGGCAGGCTCCTATACACATCCTGCAGCCAACACATTTATCTAATAGAATTTTTATATCAGCCATTAAAAACCTCCAAAATATATAAACACTATATTTCAATAAAACTTACAGCCTCAGCCTCACACCGGGAACTTCATTGATAATAACTTATCTGCAAGTTTTGCTGCCTGTTCTGCAGCATCGCCCTCAATCATTTCACTTTTTATATCATGTACAGGCACAAACGTCTT
Source organism: Bacillota bacterium (assembly GCA_023409615.1). Taxonomy (GTDB): domain Bacteria; phylum Bacillota; class Clostridia; order Acetivibrionales; family DTU013; genus JAEYRF01. The sequence continues at coordinate 15,964 of JAEYRF010000101.1, forward strand.
AACTACCTGTGTGGGAGATCCTTTAAGCCCGCATAGATCCTTATCCGCTCCGATATCGTCGGCGGTCCAGATGTTAACAATGGCTTTTTTAGCTCTCATCATATTCTTAATTGAGGGTAATCTTGGCTCATTTATTTCCTTGACCACAGTGATAACAGCCGGAAGAGGCATTTCAACCACTTCATATCCATCCTCGGTCATTCTCTGACATCGGATATAGCCTTCGCTGATTTCTTCTATCTTTCTTACATAAGTAGTATGAGGA
>JAEYRF010000117.1 GCA_023409615.1 Bacillota bacterium
TCTTAATTCTCCCCCCCCCCCTTCCAGACGGGGCGCATGGGATTTCGGTCACATCCGGACACCAATTCCGGCAACATCCAGACAGTTAACACCGTCTATTACTGGACACTATGCGGCAGCATTAACAGTATGCAAAAGATGTCAAAACAAAAAAGTTGCATCAGCAGTTAATCTTTAATTCAAGGGACAGCTAAAAAACAGCTGTCTTTTTAATTGTATATTGTATAAAAAGAGATAAACAAGTGAACCTTTCCCTATAATCATATATAAGCCATTTTCCAACCCTCAAGTCTCATAAGGTTTATCATATTTTCAAATTGAATATATAATTGCTTTCTTTCAAATAATAGTTTGGTGGTAAATAAAAATAATACTTTACTATAAAAACTAAATTATGAAAGGAAGGTGATGCCCACATGTCAACTAATAAACAAGCCAATAAATTAATCCAAGAAAAATCCCCCTACCTCCTACAACATGCCTATAACCCTGTAAACTGGTATCCTTGGGGAGACGAAGCTTTTCAAAAAGCCAAGGCAGAAGATAAACCTATCTTCCTCTCCATCGGCTATTCGACTTGCCATTGGTGTCATGTGATGGAGCATGAAAGCTTTGAGGATGCTGAAGTCGCGCAACTAATGAACAAAAACTTTGTAGCAATAAAAGTGGACAGGGAGGAACGTCCTGATATAGACAGTATCTACATGTCTGTATGTCAGGCATTGACCGGCCATGGCGGATGGCCCATGACAATCATCATGACCCCGGATAAAAAGCCATTTTTCGCAGGTACTTACTTTCCGAAAGACAGTCGGATGGGGTTGCCGGGTCTGATGGCAGTACTAGAAAAATGCTATAAGGCGTGGCAGGAAAACCGTCAGGAGGTCTTGGATACTAGCAGCACCATCGTCTCTGCGATTTTAAACGAGGAGAAGGCAGATGTTCGGAAAGGGGATTTAAACAATCTAGAGATAATAAAATCGGCCTTTGAACTATATAAAGGCTCATTTGACAGTATGCATGGCGGATTCGGACATGCGCCCAAATTCCCTTCGCCGCATATTTACTTCTTCCTGCTGAGATATTGGAAGATGAGCAACAATGAAGCTGCTTTAAAAATGGTAGAAAAGACTCTCGAATCCATGCGCAGAGGCGGGATTTTCGACCATATTGGTTATGGCTTTTGCAGGTATTCAACAGACAGATCATGGCTGGTGCCGCATTTTGAAAAAATGCTTTATGATAATGCGTTGCTTGCAATGGCATATCTTGAAACTTATCAGGCCACAGGCAACGGTTCATACGCCAAAACGGCCGAGGAGATATTCTCATACATCCTGCGTGATATGACGTCGTCTGAAGGCGGTTTCTATTCGGCAGAAGATGCAGATTCAGATGACGGGACAGGCCGGAAGGAGGAGGGAAGGTTCTACACTTGGACTCCGGACGAGATTAGACAGGTGCTTGGCAATGGCAATGATGCAGAAAGGTTTATGGTCCTTTTTGATATTACTCAAAGAGGCAATTTTGACAGTCGCTGTATTCCCAATACAATAAAAGGCAGCATCCCGGGAGACGATCTGGAGTTTGTTGAGAACTGTCGGCAAAAGCTGTTTAATTACCGTGAAAGGAGAATTCATCCTTTCAAGGATGACAAGATCCTTACATCCTGGAACGGCCTTATGATCGCTGCTTTATCCATGGGCGGCAGGATTTTGGGAAACCAACAGTATACTGATGCTGCAGAAAAAGCACTGACATTCATCAAAACGCGGCTTATCGATGAAAAAGGCAGGCTGCTGGCGGTCTATCGTAATGGTGTTTCTCCAATAAAAGCATATGCAGACGACTACAATTTTCTCATATGGGGCTTGCTTGAGTTATACGAGACAACATATAAGCCTGAGTATTTGCAGGAATCGGTGCGCTTAAATAATGAAATGCTGGACTTATTCTGGGATCACGAAAGCGGTGGGGTATATCTCTATGGGAATGATAGCGAGCGGTTGATTACAAGACCGAAGGAAGGCTATGACGGGGCAACTCCATCTGCAAATTCGGCGGCTGCCAATAATCTTATCAGGCTGGCAAGACTGACGGGAGCACATGATCTTGAAGAGAAGACAATGCAAATTATTAGCTCCTTCTCGTCTGCGATAATCAACTATCCTGCCGGTTTTAGCCATATGCTTAACGCAGTGATGATGTTGGAAGCTAAGGGACATGAGGTGATTGTCTCCGGCGATATGGATGCGGGAGCAGATAAATTGATCGACGTGCTGCGCCAGGGATTCAGACCATTCACCGTAACAATGCATTATAATAGGGATACAGCAAGCCTGAGCGACCTGGCCCCATTTCTCGCAAATTACGATACAGCAGATGGTAAGGCAGCGGCATATGTATGTAAAAACCACACCTGCAGCCAGCCGGTAACGGAAGCGGCAGCTCTTAGTGAGCTTTTGCAGTAGACTAAAGGAAAGAACTGTCCCCATTCCTAAATATGAGTTAACCGTTTCCGAATTTGGGGGCCTGCAAAAGCAGCAATTGATATTTTTATCAGATCTCCTGGAATGAAAGGGATTACACCTGCAGCAAGAGCAGCACTTGCTGGCATACCGGCCTGATATGATAGCCAAATGGTACCGAACGTATTGCACACAGCCGCACCTAAGACCATACCTGTAAAGCATAGTGCAGGTTTTTCAATAAAACGATCGATGAAAAAGCCGGCAATTAGTGCCATAAATATAAACCCAATGATATAACCACCCGTCGGGCCAAAGAGTTTAGCAGGCCCGCCCGTGAAACCCGAAAACACGGGGATGCCAACAAACCCGATTAACATATATATTATGTAGCTGACAGTACCTTTTTTCATCCCAAGTGCGTAAAGGGCAAAAAAGATTGCGAGGTTAGTGAAGGAAATCGGCACCACCCCAATGGGAATTGAGAGAGGACCAAGAATACAGATTACTGCAGTCATAACACCGATAATAGCTATTTTGTATACATTAGATCTATTTTCCATAGTTTTTCCCCTTCAAGGCCGCCTATATAAATCACTTGATGATTTCGTGCCATCCTGCGGATATAGTATATATAAATCTTAGCCTCATTGTCAACTAAAAATTCGAATTTGGTTGACAATAGGTATTTATATTAGCAGGGCATGACACACTCCTACTTTGCACCATGTTTTAAAACCCTCCAGTATAACACCAATGTTATGTCTGTGTTGTAGAATAGTTCACAGGTTGGGTATATCGCGATGAATCAAATCGCAAATGCCCTAGTTTAGAATATGTGGAGGGTATGATGGATCAATATATTGAAATTAAAGGCGCAAGGGAGAACAATCTGAAAAACATTTCCTTAAAAATCCCTAAAAACAAACTGGTCGTACTGACAGGTATTTCCGGCTCCGGCAAATCCACATTAGCCTTTGATACATTACAGAAGGAATGTCAGCGGCAGTATATGGCTTCACTTGGCATGGTGACGGATTTTATGAGTAAACCTAAGGTGGACTATATTAAAGGACTATCCCCATCAATCAGTGTTGATCAGTATTTGACAAACAGAAATCCACGATCAACAGTCGGAACTGTCACGGAGGTGTTCACTTATCTCCGGCTGCTTTAAGCCAAGCTCGGAGAAAGACTCTGCCCGAAATGCGGAACCAAAATATTACCTTCGTTTGAGAGTGGCAATATGGAAACCGGTGATCTATGGGAGAATGATGATGAGCTTCAGATGATTCAGGATCGGGAGGAGGACACGGCAGACAGTGGACAGATTACATGTCCGGAATGCGGCACTTCTTTGCCTGAACTTATCATGGCTGATTTCTCCTTCAATAAACCTAACGGCGCCTGCCCAACCTGTACCGGTCTTGGTGTAGTGAGTAAGCCCAATCTATCTGCTATTATCGATGAAAACAGAAATATCAGTGATGGAGCGATCTTGAGCTGGGACAAGGCACTTGTCACATTCTATGCTAATGCACTGACCGTTGCCGGTCAATATTACGGCTTTGAATTCAATACAGAGGTGCCGGTTCGTGAGTTTGACCAGGTCAGAATGGATCTTCTTCTTTACGGGGTGAACAGCGAAGAATTCAAAAGGCACTATCCCGGCAAAGAGCCGCCGAGTAACGCGTATAAGGGAAAATTTGAGGGGATCCTTACGACAATGCTCAGGAAGTATTCCGATCATGAGATCGATGATAATGCTCGAGAGAAGCTGGAGAAGTATTTTATCAAGCGTACCTGCCCGGACTGCAGCGGGGCAAGACTGAAGAAAGAGAGCAGGATGGTAAGTATCGCTGGAATGACGATCACGGGACTTTCCCAAAAATCACTTGATGAACTGGACAGATGGGTAACGAAACTCCCTGAACATACTTCCCAATCCGGCCTGATTATTCTGAAACCGGTACTCGATGACCTGACCGGCAGAATCAAGCGGCTTCTTGATGTGGGGTTGGGTTACCTATCTATGGAAAGGCCGGCCACGTCACTCTCAGGCGGCGAGGCGCAGCGGCTGAGACTTGCATCGCTTCTGGGTTCAGGTCTGACAGGTGTGCTGTATGTACTGGATGAGCCGACCACCGGCCTGCATCCCCGTGATACGGACAGACTGATACGGGTATTAGTACAATTAAGAGATCTGGGTAATACGGTGCTGGTCATCGAGCATGATGTTGAAATGATGAAGGCTGCCGACTATATAATCGACATTGGTCCCGGTGCAGGCCGGGAAGGCGGATGCCTTGTTGCTGATGGTTCACCTGCGGAGGTCGCAGGTTGTGAGCAATCACTGACCGGAATGTATCTTTCGGGGAAGGAAAGTGTTTCTGTCCCCCGAATAAGAAAAGCACCCACAGGGAAATCGCTTACGGTAGAAGGCGCATCTGAGCACAACCTGAAGGATTTGAAGATCGAAATACCACTTGGAATGCTGGTTTCACTCACCGGCGTATCCGGGTCAGGCAAGTCCACTCTGCTTTTCGATATACTTGGCAAAGCTGCAGGACAACGTTATTACGGTGCTGGAGAGATGCCGGGCAAATATAACAGGATACAGGGCTGGGAGTTCATCGACAAAGTGATCACTATCGATCAGACGCCAATAGGCAGAATCCCCAGATCGAATGCGGCCACTTATACGGATACATTTACGACGATCCGAAATATCTATGCCCAACTACCGGAGGCAAAACAAAGCAATCTGAAGCCCAGGGACTTTTCCTTCAATGTACCGGGCGGAAGATGTGAGAAATGTCAGGGTGCAGGTGTTCTTTCGATTAAAATGCACTTTCTGCCGGAGGTACAGGTGGTCTGCCCTGTGTGTAAAGGAGCCAGATTCAACCGGGAAGTTATCAATGTAAAGTATAATGGATACAGTATCGCAGATGTATTGAATATGTCCATTCAAGAGGCATCGGAGCTGTTCAGGGATATCCAGCCTGCAGCGGACAGGTTGGATCTGCTCAATGAGGTGGGACTGGGATACCTGAAGCTGGGGCAGCCGGCAACTACATTGTCCGGTGGAGAGGCACAGCGAATCAAGCTTTCGAAGGAGCTTTCCAGAAAGGGCAAGGGCCATACGCTGTATCTGCTGGATGAACCGACAGTCGGTCTGCACCCTCATGATGTCAAAAAGCTTATATCCGTTTTACAGCGGCTGGTAGTGGCCGGGAACTCGGTTATTGTGATAGAGCATAATCTGGATGTGATAAAGACCTCGGATTGGGTTGTTGATTTTGGACCGGAAGGTGGCTCCTGTGGCGGAGAAATAATGGCATCCGGGACGCCTGAACATGTGGCTTGTGCCGAAGGATCCTACACAGGAGCGTATTTGCGGAAGCTTGCCGGTATCCAAAATGTTTGCTAAAATGAAAATGGCTTTTTGACTCTATTCTGGAGGAATTTCATGAAATATCTGAGAACGTCCGATATAGCAAAAGCTGTAGGTGTTCACCCGAATACTATACGCCTGTATGAGGAATGGGGACTTCTTGACAAAATACCTAGGAGTTCTGCCGGATACAGGCTTTTCACCCAGGAGCATCTGGATCAGGTTAAATTGGTGCGTCTTGTATTGAAGTGTACTATTTTTGGAAGAGAGATCAAACGAATGGCTTATGATACTATTAAGGCTTCAGCGAACGGCAAATACAAGGATGCGCTTGATACCGCCATCAGTCTTAAAAATATGATTGAAGTGGAATGCCGTCAGGCGGAGGATGCGGAAAGATACCTGGAGCAATGGGCTGCAAATTCGTTACCAGGTGAAAATAAGATACCGGATGGTGTTGTCGGAGAATTAAGCGATGTCGGAGAATCAAACGTTGCAAAAGCACCGGAAAATGCCGGTATATCTTGCCGTGCAGCAGTTTGCGGAGCGCTTGGTATGGTCGAAGCCGCGAAGCTTCTCAATATTACCACAGATACGCTCAGAAACTGGGAAAGAAACGATCTGATCCGTATTCCTCGCAATACTGTCAACGGCTACAGAATGTATGGCCAGGATGAGATAAACAGGCTCAGGGTAATCCGTGTGCTCAGACGTTCAAATTACAGCAACATGGCAATCATGAGAGCCATGCTCAAGCTCGAATCGGGTTCTTCGGAGGGCTTGCGGGAAGCTCTTGATTCACCGGAGCTCGATGAAGAGAGAGGATATCTGTGCTTTACCGATAATCTGCTGTCTACGCTGCATACAGCGTTGGATGCGATAAATTCAATCGTGTTGATACTTCAATCGAAGGGCTGTAATCTTGAAAAATACAATTAATAAATGTAAACCCTCCATCTATGCACCAGCCCTGTCTCCCTATGTTATTCTGTTCTGGCTGACAATTAGCATAGATAAAGGAGGGTTATTTTTTGAGAGATTTCATTTCGGTTGAGTCACTGAAAAAGGTTTATCGCGTATCCGAACGGGACGCCGGTTTATTGTCTGCCGTTAAAAGCCTGATCAAGCCCGTGTATAATGAAGTTACAGCCGTTGACGGCGTCAGTTTTACGCTGTCCCAGGGTGAGATGGTTGGATTTATCGGCCCTAACGGTGCGGGTAAAACAACGACACTAAAAATGCTGTCGGGATTGCTGTATCCGACCTCAGGCAGCGTCTGCGCAGCCGGTTATATGCCCTGTGAACGGAAGACGGAATATTTGAGGAAAATAGGTTTTCTCATGGGGAGCAAAAGTCAGTTGACCTGGGATAACACAATAGGGGATTCATTTTATATTCTGAAGGAAATCTACGCAGTCTCTGATCATGACTATAAAAAAAGGCTTGCTGAGATTGTAGAGCTTTTAGATCTGAAGGAGCTTTTAAAGAAGCTTGCCAGAACACTTTCGCTGGGCGAGCGTGCAAGGTGTGAGCTGGCTGCCGTACTGATCCACAACCCCATGATCCTGTATCTGGACGAGCCGACCCTAGGACTGGATGTATCCATGCAGCTGAGATTGAGGGATTTTATCCGGGAATACAATAAAAAATATGGGACAACGGTCATCCTTACCAGCCACTATATGTCCGACATACTGTCGCTTTGCCCGAGAGTCATTTTAATAAACAACGGAAGGATTTCCTATGATGGGGAATTGCCGAAGCTTGCTGATCTGGTAGCACCGTTCAGGCTTTTAAAATTCAGACTGCCGGAGAATGAAGGACAGCAAAATGATGTGCTGTCCGGGATTGATAAGATACTTGCTGAATATCGCGCCGAGTTTATAAAGACACAGGATCAGAACAGAACGCTGCGTGTAAGGAAGGAATATATTCTGCCATTGACATCGTACCTGATCCAAAATGCAGTTAACGACCTCACTATTGAGGATCCGCCGCTGGAGGCCGTCATCGATCAGGTATACAGGAATGGTTTCGGAGCAGAAGGGGGGAGCCTATGAATTTTCGCGGAGGAGTTGCTTTGATCAGAAAATCTCTGTTCTGTTATATGGCGTCCAGAGGCTTTTTCTGGACACTGGCAGTCAGCTGGATGATGGGTCCGCTTGTCTTTCTCTTCGTATGGGTAAGTGCAGTCGGAGAGGGGAATGTTGGGGGACTTGATAAATCGGATTTCATATTCTATTACCTTTGTATTATACTGGTCAACCAACTGACTTACCCCACAAGCCACTGGATCATTGGTGAGAATATACAGATTGGTACGCTGTCGACCTGGCTTATGCGGCCCCTTCCGGTGATTTTTGAGGCAGTGGCATCAGATATTGCGCTCAAGATCGTATGCTTGCCGCCGGTTATCCTGATAACTGCCATACTAGCTATTTCAATGGACTTCGGAGTAAGTCTTTCCTGGCTTCAGGTAATACTGTTCATCCCAGCTTTGCTAATGGCCGGCTTTCTCCGCTTCTTTACTGCATACGCTATGGCGCTGCTTGCTTTCTGGACTCAAAAAATCAGCGCCCTGCTGTCTGTCAATGATGTGCTTGTTTTCCTGCTGGCAGGGCAGGTCGCTCCCACAACACTTTTGCCCGGGATTCTTGGAACAGCGTCCGTATTTTTGCCCTTCAGATATATGTTGGGCTTTCCAGTGGAGATCATTACCGGGATGCTAAATGAGTCTGAAATATTATCTGGCCTTATAATACAAGCCGTATGGCTGATTGGAGCGGCAGTTGTTCAAAAAGTGATTTTCCGAAGCGGAATCAGACGTTTTGCGGCGATAGGAGGCTGAATATGAGATATATGCATTTAATTCGTGTGTTTATCATAGGCTCGATCCAGGGAGAAACCGCTTATCGGTTTAATTTTGCCACCAACCTGCTAAATACAGTGCTGAGTCTGGCCGGCAGCATTGGCGGTCTTGCCGTGGTTTTCAACAAAAATGAGACGCTCAATGGATGGGGCATTCGGGAAGTGACAGCACTGTTGGGTGTATACCTGCTGATCCTCGGATTGAAAGACATTGTGATCGGGCCGGGGTTAGAATCTTTAAGCGGTTTGTCCGGAGAACTGTGGACGGGTTTGTTTGATTATACCCTATTAAAGCCCCTTCCCATACAGTTTTATGTCAGCTTCAGAAAATGGTCCATCTGGTCTGTGATTAATATTTTAATTGCGGTAGTGATAATTGCGATTTCCAGGTTCGGAGACTTCGGAATGCAGGCGGCAACTGCACATACATCAGGTTCATTTCTACTATTCCTGTTTACCATTTTGATCTCCCTTGTACTGATCTATTCAATACTGCTGATCCTTGCATCGGCTGCCTTCTGGTATCTTGGAACACCGCTGATGTTGATCTTCGACGGATTGATCCAGACGGGACGCTTTCCTGTCGGTACTTATCCGAAGTTTTTCAGAATTATGCTGACATGGGTGATTCCAGTTGGATTTATTATCACGTTGCCGGCACAAGTGTTCCTGGGTGAGGCAAATACGGCATTAGTGCTTGGCGGCGCAGCATTGGCCGTGTTCATGCTTTTGCTGTCGTCTGTATTATTTAAGATGAGCCTCAGAAAATATGCCAGCGCATCAAGCTGAGGAGGACATTGACCGAAGAAGATAATGTATTTATGTTCGAATATAGATACTGTAAAGAGCTATTGTACGATATAAAGAAACTTTAGCGGAGTGTACACCACGTTACTCAAATTTGCGATTAATGGGAATAGCAATATACTACACTGCTCAAATTTGACAACTAATGGGATTCATAAAGAGCATATTTCAACGATAGGTTTACGTAATAAGGAGCTGCGTTACATTACATATCCCTAGACTTATAAAATTTGAGCAGTGGCAGGTGTTTTCGCAGCCTAGACTTGCAAATTTTGAGCAGCAATTCTCTTTACAGTATGCTTCTGTTAACTGAAGTATGTTGCACGGTCGTGTTGACAAATTAGAGTGTATATCGCATAATGACTGTGTTTGTGATAAAGCAGTGATGTGAAAACGGAAGCACAGGAGGATGGCAATGGCAATCGAAAGAGTAAGAGAATACTTCAGTCAATGGGGGATAGAGGACAGGATACTTGAGTTTGACATGTCCAGCGCTACTGTTGAATTGGCGGCTCAGGCACTGCACTGCGAGCCGAAGAGAATAGCGAAAACATTGGCATTAATGCTGGGAGATCAGTGTATTCTGATTGTTGCGGCAGGGGATGCCAAAATTGATAATACAAAATATAAGAGTCAGTTTGGTGCGAAAGCTAAAATGTGTAACGCCGATGAAGCACTGACGTTGATAGGACATGCTGTTGGGGGAATATGCCCTTTTGGTGTGAATAATGGTATTATTACTTATCTTGACGTGTCTTTGAAAAGGTTCGACACGGTTTTTCCTGCATGCGGCAGCAGTAACAGCGCAATAGAACTCTCATTAGAGGAACTTGAAAAGTATTCTTGCGCAGACTCCTGGGTTGATGTTTGCAAAGCCTGGCAGGGAGAATAGGCCGGAATAAAACAATTTTACTAAGGAGGAGCTTCCACAAGCTTTTTTAGCCAATTAAAAATTTCGGGATCTGCTTTTTCAATATTGAAGGGCTTAAGTTCTTTATTCGTCCATGCATGTGTTGTCGTTCCTGTAACGAGGATTTTTTCGGTCGACTTATTGATGACTGTGTAACTGAACTTTACCTTTGTACATGATACATATGTCAGACTTGTGATAACCTGGACTTCATCGCCAAATCTGGCAGGGCTTTTATATTTACAGTTCATTTCTGTAAGAGGGAGATAGAGCCCCAGAGCATTCAATGTACTACCCGGTAAACCGGCATTTCTTAAAAAATTATTTCTGCCTGTTTCAAACCATTTTGGGTATATGGCATGATGAACGATACCCATGACATCTACTTCTGTATATTTAACAGTGAATTCACTTTTTGTTATCATATTGAAGCTCCCATCAATTCCTCTTTTATTTTATTAAGCAGTCTATCAGCGTCCTTTCGACGGAGAGATCCCTTGTAGTAACCAAATGACAATGTCAATATGCCATTATAAGTACATGCAAGAAGAAGGAGGCCAGGTGCCCTTACAACAGGAGGAAGAACGTAAGCATCGGTAACAACATTCTCACCGAATTTTAGCAAGGACCTGGAAATATAAGCCAGGTTTGATAGACCTGGAGTGCAGCACATATTGCTGATGGAAAAAGGCAGCTGTGACATAAGAAGGGTATCCTGTGATATAAGTTTAAAATATGCATTGATCATAGGAAAGCTTAATATTTCAACAAATTCGCCGCCCTTGGCATTTTGCAGACCGGGAAGCCCATCTTTGATTTTTCTCGTAGCATGCACTACTCTCGATAAGGTTCCTTCAAAAGGCTCTTTTACTTTTCTTGCTATATCTATTCTGAACCCTCCTGAAAAATTTCTGATTGCTTCAGCCTTCTGATCAGGTATATATCGGCGCAAGTCAATAGTTGTAGAAATGTCCATGGGAACACCGTATGGCGGTTGGGAGAACTCAAACATAGCCCTGTAATATGCAGTCAGGATTATATCATTGACCGTAGTGCCTTTTGATTTGCCATATTCCGAGAGGATATCCACCTGCCCATCAGGAAGTCTGCAGACATTGAAACGTACAACATTCAGTCTGCCCTGCTTCCAAGGGAATCCCCATACAGTCCTAGGTGCGTCCTTCAGAGGATTCCATCCTGCAACAGGGTGTTTTATGCCAAGTGTATCAAATAGCTTCTCCTGATCTTTTCTGCCACCGATTTTGGGGTGGGGAATGTAAGTGGCATTTTCACAATCAATAAAAGAATAAATTTTTGAAAGAAGATGTATATACTCCTTTGCACCGGCGCCATCGCAGCAAGCATGGTTAATTTTAATGCAAATAGTATCATAATCTTCCGATCGAATTAGCTTTATCTTTACATTTAGATCCTTATCCATGTCCAGAGGACTTCCGTAAAAAAGCTTAACTGCTATATCCGGATTGTTTGTCACTTCAATAGAGCAAAGCCTTTCTTCATCAGAATCCTTTATACGTTTCCAATAGGGGGGATCACCTTCAATAAACCGGCATCCCAAAACAGGCTCTTCTTCAATAGATAGTTTGACTGCTGTTATTAGCTTGTCAAAGTCTACTTTGCCATCCAGCTTTAATACGATTTGAATTTGGAAGTTTGCCAATCCATGTCGGGCAAAATAATTGCAAATATCATGGCCGGAGGCCGGTAAAATATCGTTAGAATTTTGTACCATACAGATCGCTCCGTCATAAATAGATTTTTGGTTTCCATAATGCCTTGTAATTCTATATTATGGAGGCGCAGATATAGTTGTTACAAATTGTGCGATTATGTTAATTGACTGCATCGCTTATTTATGATACGAATAAGCCACTTATCATTTCCAGGTGCTCTATCCTTGAGTTTTGCAGCTGCTATAGGAAGGACCCACTCATCAATTTTATCAAATCTAATATTTGATATTCTCATATATTCGGCTAAATAAATCCATGAGGCAAGCCTTTTTAGAAAACGAGACATCCTTATTACAATCTTTGGAGCGCCGGGCTGCGCAGACGGTGAATTCATCATCAGATAAGTCCTTGTAACATCACCCAAAGGATTCCCTTTATATGCACCGTTCCAGTCAACAGCTACCAGCCCTTTATCTGAAATGATGACATTGTTGAAATGAAGATCACCATGACAAATACTAATGCCGCCAGGCAGGCTATCCAGATATTCTATGATGCTTTTTTTCTTTTCTCCCAGTCTTCCGGAGGATTTTTCAATGACAAATGAGAGTCTATCACTCTGTGAAGGCAATTCATCTGATGTACATTGGTGAATCCTGTAATGTAATCTTGCTAACTGTTGTGCGAAATAGAAAAGTTTCCAGGGTTCTGCCTTGATATGAGCTAACATTGAACTTCCGAATATTCGCTGGAACTCGATACCATATCGTCCATCCACATTAATTATTTCGTATACGGCCGGTGCAGGTGCGGCTGCACGATGAACTGCTTTCCCGATTTCTGCCTCACGCAGGACCCTGTCAATATCATATTTTTCAGAAAACAGCTTTAGCACCTTATCATTTTCCCACTTATACACCTCAGCTGTCATCCCTTTGCCGACCAATGACCAGTTTTCCAAAAAATCACCCATTTCCTAAAGTCATAAGGTTACAAAATGTAGTGCCTATATAATAATATGGAACCTTAGAAGAAGAAGTTCCTGAACATTTCACACATTTTTAGAAGAAGGCATATTCTAATTATGTAAAGTATACGGCTATTTAGAAGGAGAGTTAACCATGACAATTCAAGAAAAGCTTAATGTTCTTCAGGATCTATTGGACATTGAACAGGATATTCTGAACGAGGAGACTGTATTGGATCAGCTCAGTGAGTGGGATTCGATAGCCGCTATTACTATAATAGCTATGTTTGACAGTCAATTCGGCAAGGTAGTGACACCGGATGAAGTCAAAGAATTTAAGACAGTAAAAGACATTACTGACAAAATGGAATGAGGTGAAATTCGTGGCAACGGGAATATTGAAAAATGTGGAAATTAAAGGCATAGCTTGCGCCGTGCCTGACCACATCATACACAATGAGGAATATACTAAAGTATTCGGAGAAGAAACGGTACGCAAATTTATTAATATGACAGGTGTAAAAACGAGGCATGTTGCATTTGATGAGCAATGTACATCGGATTTGTGCTACGCCGCAACGACCAAACTGCTGCAAAAACTGAATTGGGAACCATCTTCCATCGATGCGCTCATTCTCATAACTCAAACACCGGATTATGCAGTGCCGGCAAGTGCATGTGTACTGCAGCACAGACTGGGACTGAGTGAAGACTGCATTGCCTTTGATGTAAATCTGGGGTGTTCAGCTTATGTATACGGTATATGGCTCGCTGCATCAATGATTTCAACTCAGGATCTGAACAGAGTGCTTCTTTTGGTCGGCGACACCAGCAACTTCGGGATCAACCAGACTGACAGTGCTACAGCTATAATATTTGGTGATGGCGGAACCGCAACGGCATTGGAAAGATCAGAGGGTAAAACTATAAAATACTTCCTGAAAACCAAAGGCAGCGGCTTCAAGTATATTATGGTTCCTGCCGGCCACGCAAGGAGCAGGAGCAGGACAGATACTGCAGCATCGGATTATGAGCTGGCTATGAATGGATCATCAGTCTTCTCCTTCACCATTACAGATGTTCCCCGAACGCTTAAAAGCTTTATGTCTCAGTATAATATTGAGATAGATAATGTGGATATGTGCGTGTTCCATCAAGCTAACCTTTTTATACTAAAGCATTTGGCAAAAAAGCTGAATCTTCTGCTGGAGAAAATGCCGGTATCGATCGACAGATATGGGAATACAAGCGGCGAATCAATTCCGCTGACACTGGTTGACGCTTTGGGGGGTGAGGAATCAAACGAACCGATAAGGCTGCTGCTGTGCGGCTTTGGAATAGGCCTGTCCTGGGGAGGAATATATCTGGAAATGGACAGATCGGTCTGCCTGCCTATGATATACACTAATGATTTTTATCGCGGAGGATAAAGAACATGATAAATCTAACGGATCTGAGCGGAAAAAGTATAGTAGTCACAGGAGCCTCCTCCGGTATTGGAAAAGGGATTGCCATGCTTTTAAGTAAATCAGGCGCAAATGTGATCATGATTGCAAGAAACAATGACCGTCTGCAGGAGACATACAGTGAACTGGAACCTGGAAACCATTCATATTATGCGCAGGATCTGAACGATCTTGATGCGATCGAAGGGTTGATAGGCAATATTTGCAGTGGCGGTCTTAAGCTAAACGGATTGGTACATTCTGCAGGAATATCTCTTACTGTGCCGCTGCAGTACTTAAAATCGAGTGACTTAATGAATATCATGTCAGTCAACTTTTTTTCGTTTGTAGAACTCGTAAAGCAATTCTCCAAAAGGAAGTATAATGACAATGGCGGCAGTGTGGTAGCCATATCCTCCATATCAAGCAGGGTAGGAGCCAGGGGTCTCGCGGCATACAGTGCAAGCAAAGGGGCGCTGGAAAGTGCGGTCAGATCCATGGCTCTTGATCTTGCCCCAAAGAAAATAAGAATCAATTCTATTGCTCCGGGAATGATAGAGACTCAGATATATGACGGATTGAGAAAGATAGTTAACAATAAGGATTTTGAGGCTGAACTTAAAAAAAGACAGGTTCTGGGCGTTGGTAAACCTGAAGATGTTGCAAGCGCCGCAGCTTTTCTGCTTAGCGATGCTTCCAGATTCATTACAGGAACAAGTTTGATCGTGGACGGCGGATATCTGGCGCATTGAGAAGTGAGATCGGGCGATCAGGAGGGCAATCAAAGAGGACGGGGGTTTGTGACTATCAATAATAACGGTAGGATAATCACAAACCCCCGTCCTAATGCGACAGGAATCATAAACGGCACCCTTCAATGAGTTCGTCTCTAATATTATTAAGGAGTGTATGAATGGTTTCCTGTGGTATGGATGCCTCGTAGATACCTGCAGCTAATGTTATAATGCCATTGTAGGTGCTGACCATCAGAAGGAAGCCGGGCGCCCTGACGACGGGTGGTACGATATATGCTTCTGTGACTGCATTTTCACCAAACTTCAGTAGAGATTTCGTAATATACCCCAGATTT